>JAJRTI010000290.1 GCA_024278415.1 Planctomycetota bacterium
CGTATTCCGTATCTCGAATCGCGATCCGAATACGCAATACGCAATACGGAACAGCGAAGCTGCCCTCCACACGCCACGTCTTGCCTCTGATCCATGACAGCCAGAAGCCTTGGGTTGCGGGCGAAGCCCGCCTTGTCAGGACCCACGGATGCAGAGGGACGGTGCAGAATCCCCATCCGTGGGTCCTGCTAACATCCGTGGGATCTTCCATTCCGGTCGCTTCCGGATTGGCGCAACGCCACACAGTTGGCAGACCAACCGCGCCACACCGGCGCACTAGCGGGCGTGCGATGAACCCTACCTCGCCAGCGGCTTCCCCGTCACGCCATCCAGCATCAACTCGCGGCTCTTGGCGCCGTCGGTGGATTCGATGCGGAAGCGCCAGTGGGGGAGCAGGACGAGCTTCGCACTTTGGACCTTGGCGATGTACTTGCGTTCGACGAGCTTGCGGACCTCATCCTCGTCAAGAAGGCCCTCGAGCGCGCGGGGATCGAGTTCGACCTCGCCGGGCATCTTCTCCTCGAACGTGCACACGTCGTCGAGGTCCCGAATCTTCGTGGGGCTCTCGTCCACCACGTCGCTGAATGCGAACCCCTTGCTCGCATCGTAGTAGCAGATGCGGCCGTCGGTAGCGTCGAGGTAGATCGTTGCGGTGGCCTCGGTTTTGGTCTTGAAGATGATGCCGCTCGTCTCCTCGACCTTCACGTCGACCTGCCACAGCGGCATGTGCCGGAACTCGGTGTCCGCGATCTTTTCCGACTTGCTGAAGAACCCGGCGAGCGTCTCCTCCGCGGCGGTGCGCGCGTCCCGCTCCGAGACCTTGAGCGCGGCGACGGTCACGGCCTCGGCCTGGCCCTCTTGCGGCCGCAGGTCGTAGTCCGCGTGCCAGTACACGTTGCTGCTGCCGAGCTTGTCCTTGGCCACGAGGTTTTTGGCCACGAGCCCGCTCATGAGGCGCAGCACGCGAGACGAGTTGGCGTCGATCGCGTCGCCGATCTCGGCCGTGCTCAGGCAGCGCTTCTCGTTGAGCAGCAGCTCCACGACGCGCTCCTCGTCGGTCGGCTCCGGTTCTGGTTCAGGCTCAGGTTCGGGCGGCGCGGGCTCTTCGGCCACGGCCTCTTGCGGCCCCGCGGACGCGGCCTTGAACAACGGCGCCTCAGCGGGCGACTTTGGCGGGAAAGCTGGCGCCTCTTGGCCGGGTAGGCCGTAGAACTCGTGCAGCCGTATCGTCCCGGCCTCCTCCATCCTTCTGAGCAGATACTGCGTCTGCTCATCGGTCAGTCCGAGGTCGAGCGTCTCCATCAGTTCGTCGCTCGCCAAAGCGTGGCCCGCGTCGCTGAGCGCACGCTCGACCGCGGCCGCGTGCTGCTCGACTTCGTCGTCGTCCAACAGCGGCGGCGCTTCCGCCTGTGCGCCGCGCTCCATCTTCGCGGTCTGCTCCGGCACGGAGAACCGCTTGCGCATCTCCGCTGTGGTGCGTTTGGCCACGTCGTCGTCGCTCAGCGGCGAGCCGTGCTTGGTCACGAGCCATCGCACTTTGTAGGGGATGGGCTCGTCGAACTCGTCCGCGGAGAGGATGATGAAGTTGCCCTTCTGGAGCCCGGCGAGCTGGCCGCCAATGGCCTCCGCTTTCTCCGGGTCAAGCGCTTGGAGGAAGTCGATGACCTTGGCCCGCGTCTGCTTGGTCTTCATCTGCCCCAGGTTCCACGTCGCGAACTGGTCGAGCGCGGTGTAGTCGATGTCGCCCGGGCTTTGGGTCGCGATGACGCAGCCCACGCCGTACTTGCGCGCTTGCCGGAAGAGCATCATGAGCGCGTCCTTGCAGGCCGGCTTGCGCACGGGCGGGATGAACTTCGCGATCTCGTCGATGTAGAAGACGGCCTGGAGGCCCTTCTGGTCGCCGGGGTTGCGGAGCATCCAGTGGTAGATCTTCTCCGCGATTTGGCACACGAAGAAGTCCTTCTCCTCCTGCGACGACAGCGAGTTGAGGTAGATCACCGAGAGGCGCACTTTGCCCGAATCGTCGCCGCGGCCCAGGAGCGTATCCACGTCGAGCGGCACGCCATGCTCGAACATGAGCCCCTTCGCGCCGATGGTGAGGTTGAGCATCTTGCGCGTGAGCGTGCGGATCTCGCGCTCGGAGATGATGTTGCTCGCGCGCTTCACGATGGGCTCGGGCAGGTCGCCGATCGCGTCCACGAGCGCAGTGAACGAATCCACGGCCCGGCCGGTGTTGTAGATGTGCTCGAAGACCATGTAGAGGAACGACTGCGCGGAGTTGCCATCGTCCTTGTCCAGGTCGTAGCCCATGAGGGTGCAGATGCTGTCGGCCATCGCGGACAGCGAGTGCACGACCACCTCCGTGTCGGCGGAGTCGAAATCGAAGTTGAGCGGGTTGACGCAAAGGGGGATGCCCTTGGAGCTGGCCGGGGTCCAGATGACCACGTCGGCCTTCTCGTCGTATTGCCTGAGAATCTCTGCGGGCACGCCCTTCTTGGTCACGCTCGCTTCGGTCGCGCGCTCGCCCATGCGCGCGATGTCGCCCTGGGGGTCGATGGCTATGACCGGCACGCCCTGGCGAATGAACTCCTCGCAGATCACCTTGCAGGCCACGGTCTTGCCGGAGCCGCTGGAGCCGAGGCACGCGAAGTGGCGCTGGAACGTGTCGGCCTTGAGCGAGACCGGCCCGGCTTCGCTTTGGCCCAGAGTGATGACGGCCGGGCCGTCGGATGACACGGCCGCGAGCAGCGCACCGCGGCCCTGGGCGATGTAATCTGCGGCCTTGGACAAGCTCACGAGCCCGGCGCCTTGCGCGTCTTCGTCGAAGCCCTTGAGCTTGGCCGCGGTCTCGACGAGCGCGGCCTTCACGACCGGTTCGAGGTTGCCCTTGGTCTTGCGCGCGCGAAGGTAGCCCACGAGCGCGGCCGCACAGCCGGCCACGAACGGCGCGGCCATGGACGTGCCGGACGCGGCGGTGTAGGGCTCGCCCTCAGCGATCGGGGGCCAGGGGCTCTGGCTCGACAGCGGCGCCACGATGTTCACGCCTGGCGCGCACACGGTCGGCTTGGGGCCGGTCGTGTCTGGCGCGGCCGTGGGGCCGCGGCCGCTGAAGTCCGCGATGCCGCCCAGGGTGTCCTCCGCCGCGACGGTGATCGCCTGGGCCGCGTCCCCAGGGGAGGAAAGCGACCCTGCCTCCGGGCCTTCGTTGCCGGCGGACACGCACACGACGATGCCGGCTTCCGCGGCCTTGTCGCACGCGCGGGCGAGCAGCGACGCTCCGTCGGTGATGCCGCCCTCTTGGCCGAGGCTCATGTTGATCACGTCGGCCTTGTGCTCCATGGCCCAGCGCATCGCGCTGAGGATGGCCTCGGTCGTCGCGGCGCCGTCCTTGTCGAACACGCGTGCGTTGAGCAGCTTCGCGTGGGGCGCGACGCCGGCGAACTGGCCGTTCGACGCGGCGCCGGCGCCGGCCGCGATGCCGGCGCAGTGGGTGCCGTGGCCCATGTAGTCGCCCGTGTCGCCCTCGCCGCTGAAGTCGCGCTCGGCCACCACCCGGCCCGCGAGGTCCGCGTGGTTCTTGTCGATGCCGGAGTCGATGATGCAGATGGCCGCGCCTTCGCCGCGGCTCTCCGGGAAATCGCCGGGGAACTTCGGCTCCTTGGCCTTGGCAGGCTTCGCTTCCGCGGCCAGCTCCGCCGGCTTGGGCTGCGGCGCGAGGATCTTGCGTTCCGCGTCGTAGACCCCGGCGACGCCCTCGATGTCGGCCAGGGGCTTGACGAACGCCACATCCGGGGGCACGTGGGCCTGGAGCATGCCGAGGGGGGCGAACTTGAGCGCCGGCGCTTCCTCCTCCGCGTAGGTGTTCTTGGCCAGCACATAGCCCATCTCTTCGGCGCGCTTGGCCAGTTGCTCGACGGATTCGCCCGGCTCGGCTTCGAGCATGACGGTGGGCCACTCGCCCACGTGCGTGCGCTCGCGGTATTGCGCGATGCCCTCGGTGATGGCGAGTTGCCCCTCCGCGACCTGGGCGCTGATCTCGTCCAACTCCGCGCAGATGCTGGTGGTGACTTCTTCGAGGTACTGCTGCGCGTCCTGGGCCATCTCCTGCTCGACGGTGATCTTGCCGCCCTCGATCTGGAGCTTGGTCTTGATCTTGGTCTCGACGCGCTGCTGGAAGACCTTGGACTGGCGCACGCAGGAGACGCGACGTTGCGTCAAGGCCTCGCGCTTCTGGTCGGACAGGAGGAAAGACTCGACGAAGCCTGGCATAGACTGCTCCCGACGGCGGTTTTCGTTCGGAGTTGCATGAAGAAAAGGAGGACCAGTGTATCTTGGGTTCGCGAAGGCTGTCAAGCTGAGGCGCCCGGCGAGGCATTTGGGTTGCATGGCAATTGCGGCGTGGTCTGTGCGCGCGGAGGTTGCTACAATCAACGCGAACGGTGTGCGACCCAACAGGGCATGACCCATCACTCTCCCCCGAATCCGAGGAGTCACCACGTGAGGCAGCTACTAGTCCCCGTCGCTATTCTTCTTTCCACCACCGCGCAGGCCGCAGCCGTCGAGCTGTACGTGAGCCCGAACGGCCGCGACGCGTGGTCGGGCCGGCTGCCCGCGCCGAATGCGGCGAAGACCAATGGCCCCTTCGCCACCCTCGCCCGCGCGCGGGATGTGCTGCGCCGGCTCAAGGCCAAGGCCGGTCTGCCGCAGGGCGCGACCGTGTTCGTGCGCGGGGGCACGTACTACATGCCGGAGGCGTTGACGCTGACGAAGCAGGACTCCGGCGCGCCAGGTGCGCGGATCGTGTATCGCGCGTACAGAGACGAAAAGCCCGTGCTCGTGGGCGGGTTGCCTATCAAAGGTTTCACGCGGCACAAGGGCGCGATCATGAAGGCCGACGTCGCGGCCCAGGGCTTCAAGGGCTTCTACTTTCGGCAGCTCTTCTTCAACGGCAAGCGCCAACACCTGGCGCGCTACCCCAACTTCGAGCCGGACGCACCCATCTGCGGTGGGTGGGCGTTCATCCCCGGCAAACCTCAACAACTGTACGGCGGTGCGGTCGAGGAGACCGCGGAGCAGCGCCGCACGTTGCACGTGCGGCCCGAAGACATCCGCGACTGGGCCAACCCGAGCGAGGGCGAAGTGTTTTTGTTCCCGCGCCACAACTGGTGGAACCACATCGTGGGCATCGAGTCCGTGGACAAGGCCAAGGGTATCATCAAACTCAAGCCCAACCGCGGCTTCGACAGCCGGCTCGGCGACCGGCGCTTCGGCATGAAGCCCCGCTGCCGCTACTACGTGCGCAACCTGCTCGAAGAACTCGACGCGCCGGGCGAGTGGTATCTCGACCGCAAGACGTGGACGCTCTACTTCTGGCCGCCCGCGCCGCCCGATCGCGCCACCGTCGTCGCGCCGCGCACCACGCAGATCATCCACCTCTTGGAAGGAGCATCGCACATCACCTTCCGCGGCTTCACCATCGAGTGCAGCGACCGTTGGGCGGTCAACATGTGGCGGAGCAATGATTGCCTCGTGGCCGGCTGCACGATCCGCAACGTGAGTGGGTATTGCAGGGGGGGGGACGCGGCCATCGCCATCAATGGCGGCACGAACAACGGCGCGGTGGGCAACGATATCTACGACGTGGGCAGCGACGCCATCACCCTGAGCGGAGGCGACCGCGAGACGCTCGCGCCGGGCAACAACTACGCGGACAACAACTACATCCATCGCACCGGCGTGTTCTGGAAAGCCGGCAGCGGCGTTTCGTGCCGCGGCGTGGGCAACCGCGTGTCACACAACCTCGTGCACGACACCCCGCGGCAGGGCCTGCGCTGGAACGGCAGCGACCACGTGATCGAGTTCAACCACGTGCGCCACACCAACACCGAGATCTCCGACACGGCCGGCATCAACGCCTGCAACAGCAACTGGACCAAGCGCGGCACGGTGATCCGTTACAACTACGTGCACGACACGCTCGGCCTCGGCATGAACCGCGACTACGGGTGGGTGTCGCCCTACTACTGCTGGAGCATCTACCTCGACAACTTCACCTGCGGCACGATCGTGTACGGCAACATCTGCGCGCGCATCATCCTCGGCGGCCCGTTCATCCACGGCGGCCGCGACAACGTCATCGAGAACAACTACATCATCGACTGCAACACCGCGCAGATGCAGTACAGCTCATGGAAGCCGCTGAGCGAGAGACAGGCCAAGGGCCTCGTGGATGAGTTGATGAAGTACGGCAAACTGCCCGCTTACCAGAAGTACCCCGGCTTGGCCGAGATGTTCGAAACCGACTACGACGAATGGCTCCAGATGGCGGGCAACAAGTTCCTGCGCAACATCTGCACCTACTCCGACCCCAAGGCTGCGCTCTACAAACAGCGCGACCTGCCCCACGACAAGACGGAGTCGGACTACAACCTCGTCTGGCATCACGGCATGCCGCTGGCCGTCGGCCTCAAAGGCGTGCCGCCGGAGAAGCAGTGGGACGCGTGGAAGAAGCTCGGCTTCGAAGCGCATTCCATTGTCGCGGATCCCCTGTTCGTCGATCCCAAGAACGACGACTTCCGGCTCAAGCCCGATTCGCCCGCGCACAAGCTTGGCATCAAGCAGATCCCGGTCGACAGAATCGGGCCGTACGAATCGCCCCTGCGCGCGTCGTGGCCCATCGTCGAGGCCGAGGGCGTGCGCGAGCATCCGCTCAAGCTCGACCGCATGCCCAAGGCGCCTCCGAAGCCCAAGTTCGCGGCCGGCCCGCGGCCCACCTTCCGCGTGCCGCGGCTCAAGACGCCCATCGTCATCGACGGCGCGGTCACCCACGCGGAATGGGACCAAGTGAACATGCGCCGCGGCATCACGCTCAAGCAAGACGCACGCGGTGCGGAGGCCAAGCCCACGAGCTACGCGTACATGGCGTTCGACGACGAAAACCTCTACATCGGCTTTCGCAACAAAGTCGATGGCCCGCTCAAGACCGGCTCGAAGTGGGGCAAGGATACGGACGCGGTCGAGGTTGCGCTCCGCACGCCGGCCGGCCCGGTTGTGGTGCTGCGCGGCTTCGTCAACGGCCAGTTCGAGAGCAGCACCGAGGCCGGCGCGTCGGCCGAAGTCGCCAAGCGCGCGGAGGCCGCGCAGTACGGCACGAAGGTGATGGGCAAGACGCTCTGGTCCGCGGAATGGAAGATCCCCTTCGCCGCGCTCGGCGCGGACCCCGCCAAGGACAAGACGTTCGCCTGCAACCTGACCGTGCGCAAGACTGCGTCGGACCTCTGGCTCATGTGGCGCGGCACGCGCGGCTCGTCGTGGAGGGTGGACCGGGCCGCGGTGATATCTCTGGGGCGGCCGGACTGAGCGGGCCGAGCCCTCCTCCTGCCAGGGAATTGACGAACGATGACACTTGACCCACCCATTGTCCTGGCAGGCGAACTGGCCCCGGCGGATGTGCGCCAGGGTTTCCGTCTCGCTGCCAGCCTCCGGCGCAGGGCGGCTATGGTCATGACGCTGTTAGCCGTGATCCTCGCGGGCTTTGCTTGGCTGGGGATCTCAATGAGGCGTTACGACCCGGCTGCGGGAAACCTGTTCATTGTTACCGCCCTTGTGATCATGCCGCTCATCTGGGTTGCCCGACGCCTTCTGAACCGATACTTACTGTGGCGGGCCTGGAGGAGGAAGGAGGGCTTCTTCCTGCCGGCGAAAACAACGCTATCGACGGACGGGATTTATGTGCACATGCCACACGCCAGCTCCCATGTTGCATGGAGCTTCTTCTCAGGCTACCAGCACGAAGGGGATACTGTAATCCTCCATCACACCAACGGCTGGATATTGATGTGCCGCTCCCGATTCGCTAGCGACGAAGAGTGGGATCGCTTCGTATCGTTCGTGCACGCCACCTTCGCACCCGTTGGCCGCGCCTAGTGCTTCCCACAGCGGACGAGGGTGAGCGTGAGCCGCGTTGCGCCCTACTACTGGGTCGCCAGCATCTCCTCAAGCTCCGCGGCAAGGCCGGGCAAATCATCGGTCAGCGTTTGCCACACCTGGTCGAGGTCAATGTCGAAGTACGCGTGCACGAGCCGGTTGCGCATGGCGATGATTGCCCGCCACGGAATCTGAGGACGCTGACTCCGCGTCTCCGCGCTCACTTGTGCCGCTGCTTCGCCGATGATCTCCACACACTTGACGACGCCCAGAGCCCATATGCGGTCACTATCCAGATCAGAGCGAGACCTGTCTTGAGCCGACTGCATGGCCTCGCGTGCAGCGTCGAGCATGTGTCTGAGCCGAATCTGGTCATCCCGCTGCATATTGCACCTCGCACCGGCGCACGACCTCGTCTCTGAAGTAGCGACTCAGGTCGGCTGGCGTGCGTAGATCCACCTCCCGACCCATCAGCTCCGATAGCTCCACTTGCAGCTTGCCCATGCCCAGCAGCCCTACGCAATGATCAGGCTCGAACTCCACGAGTACGTCCACATCGCTTCCGGGCCCGAAGTCGCTACGGAGGACCGAACCGAAGAGGGCGAGCCTCTGGATATGGTTGCGCCGGCAGAAATCGGCGATCTGCTCCTTTGGCAACTGTATGTGGCGCTGGCCCATGCTATGGTCTGCCAAGAAAGGGGGATACCTGCATTCCGCCAATTGTACACCGAGATGTTACACGGTCAACCCCTCCAGCAACTGCACCTTCAGCCACACGTTGCTCGACGGGTCGCCGGTCTCCTCCATCCACGCGACGAGGCGCTTGCGCAGGCGGGCGAGTTCGGACGCGTGCGCGGGGTCGGTCGCGAGGTTCGTGATCTCCCCGGGGTCGGATTTAAGGTCGTAGAGTTCGTCCTCCGCGGTTGCGTTCCACACGTACTTCCAGCGCCGGTCGCGCACCATGCGTTGCGTGAACAAGCCGAACTGATTGCCGTGGTACGCGGAGAAGATGTCCTGCCGGCCCAGGTCGCTTGCGCCCTCGAACAGAGGCCGCAGGCTCTTGCCCTGGAACGTCTCCGGCACGGGCACGCCGGCGACGTCGCAAAACGTCGTCGCCAGGTCAATCGCGTGCGGGGTGAACGCGTCGCAGACCGTGCCGGGCTCGATGCGGCCCGGCCAGCGCATGATCAAGGGCACGCGCACCACGTCGTCGTACATGATGAAGTGCTTGTCGATCATGCCGTGGCCGCCGCACATGTCGCCGTGGTCGGCCGTGTAGATGACCAGGGTGTTGTCCGCGAGGCCGAGCCGATCGAGCGCGTCGAGCAGCCGGCCAAGCTGCGCGTCGAGGAGTGAGATTTCGCCCAGGTATCGGCTCACGACCGGGGCCCAGTCGTCCCAGGTCCATTGGTCGAGACCCCAGGTGCGAAGTTGTTGCGCTTGGATGTAGGGCTTCTTCTCCAGCGGGTCGGGGTAGCTCGGCCAGGGCTCGATGGACTCGGGCGGGTACATCGAGCCGTACGGCTCGGGCACGACGTTGGGCAGGTGCGGCTCCGACGGGTCCCACCGCACGAAAAACGGCCGGCCCTCGCGGGCCGCGTTCTCCATCATGCGGATTGCGTGGTCCGCGCCCCACGCGAGCTTGGATTGCTCCGGCGTGATGTGCGGGTCCAACTCGCCGAACCATTTGTTCTCGCGCGGCCGGCCGGGCAGCCCCTGCTCCCGGCGCCACTTGAAGTACTGCCCTTCGGGCACGTCCTCGTGGAAGCCGTAGTCGAGTGCGTTCCTCGTCTGGTTCACGTGCCACTTGGCGACGTAGCCCATGAAGTAGCCGGCCTCGCGGATAGGCGTGACGTACGTGGGCAGGCCCTCCGCGGGCGGCCGCGGGGCTTCGGTGTCGTAGTTGGCGATGCACAAGTGCTGCCCGGTCCACTGGCCGTGGAGGAGGCTGTTGCGCTCCGGCACGCACAGCGGGCAGGGCGTGAACGCGTGTGTGAAGTTCACGCCCTCCGCGGCCATGCGGTCCATGTGGGGCGTCTGCAACTGCGGGTGGCCGTTGACGCCGACGCAGTCGAAGCGATGCTGGTCGGAATGGATGAGGAGGATGTTGGTCTTGCGCATGTCGATCTAACCACAGAGGGCGCGGAGACGGACTGTAGCCGAAGCCGTCCGCCGTACGGCGGACTTCGGGATGGACGCAGAAGGGCACGGCGACGCGAGAGCCCGCACCCTGACGGGTGCGGCTACACCGCCCCGGACGAGCGCGCTACTTCTTCTTCCGGCTCTTCAGCTTCGACAGCGGGTTCTGCCGATGGCACTCCTCGATGACCGCGATCTGCTTGCGCACTTGCTCCACGGTGATGGGCATGGGCGCGCCTTCGGTAAGCGTCTGGTAGAGGTACTTGTAGAACCGGCCGGACATGACTGTAAAGAGGTCGGACTTGCTCTTGGGCAGCGTCCACGACTTCTCGATCATCTTCAGCTTCTCGCCGCAATAGGCCGGCGAGAAGGTGCCATCGGGGTGGCGATTGGTCAGCGGCTCGCGGGTGAGCTTTTGCTTGGGCGCTGTTTTCGGATTGTAGTACTTCCACGACATCTCTTTCATCGTCGCGGTCAGGCCGCCCTGCGTGCCGTACACCTGATAGATGGGCTGCGGGTACGCGCAGCAGGACGAAATCTCCAGGTCGATCGTCGGCTTGCCCTTGCCAGAGAGGAGCAGCTTCACGTGGTCCTCCGCGTCGCCGAACGTAAGCGCGCGGTCCATGATGCACTTCACGTCGGGCATGCCGTCGCCGAAGAGTTGGAGCGCTTGGTCGAGCGGGTGGGGGCCGGTGTTGAGCAAGTTGCCCGCGTGGTACTCCTGGATCGTTTGCCAGTCCCAACGCCGGGAGAAGCCGTTGAACGCGATCTTGATCTGCACGATGCGGCCCAGCACGCCGGACTCGATGACCTTGCGCACCTGCTCGAAGTAGGGTGCGAAGCGCGACTGCTGGAAGACCGCGAAGACCTTCTTGGCCTCCTTCGCCGCGGCCGCCATTTTGTCCACGTCTTTGACTCTACGTGCGAGCGGCTTTTCGCACAGCAGGTTGTGGCCCGCCTTGAGCACGTCGAGCGCGACCGGCACGCGTAGGTGGCTCGGCGTCGCGTTCACGACGAGGTCGAGGTCGTCGCGCTGGATCATGTCCTTGTGCGACGCGTACGCGGTGCAGCCGAACTCGGCCTCGGCCTTGTCGCGGCGCTCCTCGATGGGGTCGACGACCGCGACGATCTTGTAGCGCCGCGTGTCGCGCTTGAGCCAACTCGCGTGGATGCTGTACCCGCTGCGGCCCTGGCCAATGATGCCGACGTTGATGATCTTCTTCTTCGCCATGACGTGGACTCCGAATGGCTGTGCGTGGAGAAAAACAACTCGCAATCGAAGGGGGAGAGAATACGCGGCGCGCGATGGCGTGTCAAGCGCAAGCGCTGGACAGGAGCGGCCGCGCCTGGCAAGATGCCGTGCCTCGCGCGCATGGGCAAAGGACGGCCCGGAGAGGATGGGTCAGAACGATGTTCTTGGAGACAGGCATGGACTTCCACTCCCTCATCAAGCCCGTACCCCGCAACGCGGTCCTCGAGATGCACGACTGGTTCGTGTGGGGCGGGAGCATGGTGCGCACGGACGACGGGGAGTGCCACCTGCTCTTCGCACGCTGGCCCAAGAGCGAAGGTTTCAACGCGTGGGTCACGCATTCCGAGATCGCGCGCGCGACCGCTGGCGATCCGCTGGGGCCGTACACATTCCAGGATGTGCCGTTCCCCGGCGCGGGCGGCGACGCGTGGGACGCGCACGTCACGCACAACCCCAACGCGATCCGCGTGTGCGACCGGTTCTATCTCTACTACATGGGCACCAAGGGCGGCCCGCCCGGGCAGGACGGCTGGTGGGACTTCCGCAACCGCCAGCGCATCGGCATCGCGGCCGCGGACCATCCAGCCGGGCCGTGGCAGCGCTCCGACAAGCCCGTGCTCGATGCGACGCCGGGCGCGTGGGACTGCCTCATGACGAGCAACCCAAGCTGCGCGGCCGCGCCGGACGGCACGTTCGTGATGACGTACAAGGGCGTGGGCGCGGGCGAGATGCCCAAGGGCGGCGACGTGCTGTGCGGGGTCGCGTTCGCCGACGATCCCCTGGGCCCGTTCACGAAGCACCCCGATCCCATCATCGTGAATCCCGAGCACGGCTGGGCGGTCGAGGACTCCTACACGTGGCGCCAAGACGACCGCTTCTACTGCCTCATCAAGGATTTTCAGGGCTACTTCACGAAGGGCGACAAGGGCAGCCTCGCGCTGTTCGAATCACTCAATGGCACGGACTGGCGCCCAGCGGAGCACCCGCTCGCGATGCCGAGGCGTATCACGTGGGAAGATGGAGGGGTGATGGACGTCGACAACCTCGAACGTCCGCAGCTCTACCTCGAGGACGGGGAGCCCCGCGTGCTGTTCTGCGCCTGCCGGCCGAAGCGAGACGAGCCGCGCACGTTCAACGTGCACATTCCGCTTGGGGAATAGCGCGGGCCTACTCGCAATGGCGCAGGACGAGGCCGTCCAGCGCGAGTGTCGGCAGACGCGGGATTACTCCGCGTCCCCGCCCACTCTGCCGCGCTTGACTCTCCCGGGCCCAACTGCTTGAATGCGCGGTTTTGGCGTCATCTGTACTGTTCCGCTCTGCGACCCAGGAGTCTCCTTCCATGCCCAAGATCACCATGCTCGGAGCCGGCAGCGGCTTCACCGCCGGCCTCATGCGCGACCTCATGCTCATCCCCGGACTCGATGGCGGCGACATCGCCCTTGTCGACATCGACAAGAAGCGCCTCGACATCACCACCGGCCTCATTGCCGCGCTCGCCGCGCGCGTGGACGAAGAGCAAGGCGGCCAGTGGAGTGTCACCGGCACGGTCGACCGCAAGAAGGCGCTCAAGGGCACGGACTACGTCATCAACTGTATCGAAGTTTCCGGCCTCCAGACCGTCAAGCACGACAACGACATTCCGCTCAAGTATGGGATCGACCAGTGCATCGGCGACACCATCGGCCCCGGCGGGTTGTTCAAGGCGCTGCGCACCGTGCCCGCGTGGCTCGGCATCCTCGCGGACATCGAGGCGCTCTGCCCCAACGCGCTCGTGATGAACTACACCAACCCCATGAGCATCATGACGCTCGCGGCCGTGCGGTCCACAGGCGCGCAGGTTGTGGGCCTCTGCCACAGCGTGCAAGGCACGAGCCACAAGATGGCGAACGTCGCGGGCGTGCCGTACGAGGAGATGCAGTACAAGTGCGGCGGCATCAACCACCTCGCTTGGCTCACCGAACTCAAGCACAAAGGCCGCGATCTCTACCCGAAGATCTTCAAGAAGGCGCGCGAAGACAAAGACACGTACGAGTCCGATCCCGTGCGCTTCGAGATGATGTTCGCGTTCGGCGCGTTCATCACCGAGTCGAGCGGCCACCTCTCCGAGTACCTCCCCTACTTCCGCAAGCGCAAGGATCTGCTCAAGCTCTACTGCCGCGACGGGTACCGCGGCGGCTCGGGCTTCTACTCGCGCGAGTGGCCCACCTGGCGCGCGGCAAGCGACAAGCGCCGCAAGGCCCTGGCCAAGAATCCCAAGCAGATGGAACTCAAGCGCGGCCACGAGTACGCAAGCGACATCATCGAGGCGCATTACACGAACACCCCCAAGATCATCTACGGCAGTGCGCTCAACGAGGGCCTCATCCCCAACCTGCCCGCGGACGGAGTGGTCGAGGTCGCGACGCTGGTGGACAACACGGGCTTCAACCCCTGCAAGTTTGGCCCACTCCCGCCGCAGATGGCCGCGATCTGCGCGAGCCACATGCCGGTGTTCGACCTCACCGTGCGCGCGATCATGGACCAAGACCGCGACGCGTTCTACCACGCGATGATGCTCGACCCGCTCAGCGCGGCCGTGTGCGCGCCGGCCGAGATCAAGCAGATGGTCGACGAGATGGCCGTCGCGGAGAAGGACTACATCCCGGCGTTCATGACCAAAGGCCTGGCCAAGCCGAAGCGCCGGGCGAAGAAGGCTAGCGCCAAGGGCAAAGGCAAGACGAAGGACAAAAGTCCGTTCGAGGTGTAGTGTTGAGGTCGTTCTGGTGCTGGACGTCCACGTCCAGCACTTGCTCGGCGCGGACATCTCCGGACCAGGAGGTCCGCACTGGTCACGGACGTAGACGTCCGTGACCAGCCCATGGCAGACATAGCGCTTGACGCTTAACGCGTGGCGTTATATGCTTCATACATGCCGACTGACTGATGATCCGGTCCTTCAAGTGCAAAGAGACCGAAAAGATCGCCATGCGCGTCCCGTCGCGCAAGCTCCCACAGGCGATTCAACAGGTCGCTCTTCGGAAACTCCGAATGCTGAACAATGCCACAAGGCTGAGCGACCTCCGCGTGCCTCCTGACAAGGCGGGCTTCGCCCACAACCCAACCTGCGTCAGGTCAAGTCAATGGAAGATTGAAGAACAGGAATTGGAGATTGCAAATTGCTGAGGGGCCGGCAAACCGCTCTGCCAATTTCCAATCTCAAGTGCCTGCTTTGCAA
>JAJRTI010000002.1 GCA_024278415.1 Planctomycetota bacterium
GGGCATGCTGGGCGAGATCTTCAAGAAGGCCCGACAGGAGATCCAGAACCCCGCGACACTGAAACGGCTCATCGTGGATCTCATCGACGCGGAGCAGTGGTCGTCGATGGAGGCGGACGTGAAGGGCGACATCTACGAAGGGCTGCTCCAACGCAGCGCGGAGGAGTCGCCCAAGGGCGCGGGCCAGTACTTCACGCCGCGCCAGTTGATCCGAGCCATCGTCGACGTGATGCAGCCGAAGCCAGACGACACAGTATGCGATCCCGCCTGCGGCACCGGCGGGTTCCTGCTCATGGCCCACGACCACGTGGTGCACCATCATGGCAAGGGCCTCGACCCAGACCAGAAGAAGCACCTGCGGGAGGCGTTCGTGCGCGGGTGGGAACTCGTGCCCAACACCGCGCGGCTGTGCATCATGAACCTCTACCTGCACGGGATCAACGCGGACCCGTGCCCGATCCATTCCGGGGTGGACAGCCTCGCGTCCGACCCCGGCGAGCGCTTCAGCATGGTGCTCACGAACCCGCCGTTCGGGAAGAAGAGCAGCATCACCATCGTCAATGAGGAAGGCGAAGTCGAGAAGCAGGACCACGCGTACGAACGGCAGGACTTCTGGGTCGCCACAAAGAACAAACAGCTCAACTTCCTCCAGCACGTGAAGACGCTGCTCAAGATCAACGGCCGCTGCGCCATCGTCGTGCCGGACAACGTGCTGTTCGAAGGCGGGGCGGGTGAGACGGTCCGAAGGAACCTGTTGAAGCAGTTCGACGTGCATACGCTGCTGCGCCTGCCCACGGGCATCTTCTACGCGCAGGGCGTCAAGGCGAACGTGCTGTTCTTCGACGCCAAGCCTGCACAGGAGGCCGCATGGACGGAGAAGCTTTGGGTCTACGACCTGCGCACGAACATGCACTTCACGCTCAAGACCACCCCCCTGAAGCGTGCGGACCTCGACGAGTTTGTCGAGTGCTTCAACCCCGCCAACCGCCACGACCGCAAGGCGACCTGGAGCGAGAAGAACCCCGATGGCCGCTGGCGCAGCTTCGAGTACGACGAGTTAATCAAGCGCGACAAGGCCAACCTCGACATCTTCTGGCTCAAGGACAAGAGCCTCGAAGACTCCGAAGACCTGCCCGAACCCGATGTGCTGGCGCGGGAGATCGTGGGCGACCTTCAGACCGCGCTGGAGCAATTCCAGACGATTGCCGAGGAGCTGGCAGACGACGCGTCTGTTGCGTGACGCGTTTGTCTTGGGGGCTCACGGCGCCGATGTGCGGTGCGGACAGCCTCACCGCATGCCGCCCGACTGCACCTGCCCGACCCCGGGGGTGTTCGTCTGCCCGAAGACATACGTCTTGCGCTGCTGCGCGGGACCGAGCACCTTCTGGCCCTTGCTCCACCACCGGTTTTGCTGCATGTTCCACGTCTCCACGTGCACTTGGAGCGAATCGCTCTGCTGGACGTAGCGGCCACTCATGCGCATCTTCGCCATGAGCTGCTCGAACTTGCGGTACGTGGGCCGGTCCGCGGTGCAAGCCATCTCGGAGGTGCGAAACGCGCCGTCGGCCGCGAGTTGGTACGTGACGGTGTAGCGCAGGGGCACGTTGTACGACACCATGGGGCCCCAGTTCGCGACCACAAGCTTTGCGCGGATCGAGCCATCGGTGTAGAGCGCGACGCGGAAGTCGCCCCCGGTCTGTGCGCCGCTCGACTGCACGTGGGCCACGCCTTCGGCCGGCGCGACCGCGGTCGTCGTGTGGCTACGGAGCGTGTCGCGGAAGATCATCCCGCCATAGAACCCGCGCAGCGTCTTGCCTGCGGGCAGAAACCAGTTGTCCGTGATCCGCGCGGCTTGTGCGCCGGACTGGCCGGGCTGGGCCGGGGCTCCCGTGGCAGGCGCGCCCGCCACGGGCGCGGAGGATGGCGAGTTCGGCAAAGCCGAAATCGACGCGGCGATCTGCTGCTGCGTCATGCCGTACATCGGCCCGATCGTGGAGAGGAGCATCGCCTCCGCGCTGAACTGGGCCGCGCGGCTGCGCGGCGCGAAGAACATGGCGAACACGAACTGGCCCTGCGCGAGGTCGGCGTAGCACGTCGCGTCATACGCGGTCGCGCCCTGCGAGTAGGCGAGTCGGGCGCGCATGATGCGCGGGAACTGCGGGTGCATGCCCTGAGCCACGACTTGGAGCGATGGCGTGGTGCGCTTGAGCGCCTGCAGCATGTTCGACGCCACGGCCTGCACAGTAGTCATGTTCGCTGGCGCCGGGCCGCCCATGAGCATGATGCCCGGCCCGATGGTGTTGGGGCCATTCTCCGTGATGAAGTAGCCGCCTTGGATGGTCTGAACTTGCCAGCCTTTGGGATAGCCAAAGCGCGCGTTCCCGGCTTGCCGCAGTTCGAAGGCGGGCACGCGTCCGGCCGCCGGCGCGGCGGACGGCCCCGGCGCGGACGTCTGCGGCTGCCGAGTTGGGGTGCGCAGGCGCGTCAGCGTCAGGGGCGCTTGGAGGTCGCCCCCCGACAACACCATCGTGTCGCCTTGGATTTGCATTTGGTACCGGAACGTGCCGCCGGGGGAGGTGGTCTCCATCACGTTGCCCATCACCCGATACGTCCCCGCGTTGCCCGCGAGGTCAAATGTGCCATCCGGCTTGAGGCTCAGCACCACCTGCCGCCCCTGCACGCTCATCACCCATGTGCCGACATGGGATTGGCCGTATGCAGCAGAAAGGCCCGCGGCGAGGGTCGCCGCAACAAGTGCTCTCCGAAGCATGCTCATGCACCTCCTCCGAACAAGTCGTCTCCTGGCGCGGAAGGCCTTCGCCTTCCGTATCGAAGCCGCAGCGGAAGGCGAAGGCCTTCCGCTAGGCGAAACTTCGCTAGAACTCACTTCTATGCGCGAGCTTCTCTTCGGGGCACTCGTGCGCCTTGAGGAACTCCACGTAGCCCTTGAGCATCTTCTCCGCGACGTCGCGGTGCTTGTTGAAGAGGTTCTTCTTCTCGCCGTAGTCGCGCTTGATGTTGAACAGCTCGTGCTTGCCCCCGACCCCGCGGTAGCAGAGGGCCCACTCGTCGTTCGTGATCGTGCTGAGCGTGTGGGCGGCGGGGTCGGTGATGAGGGGCCACGAGGTGACCGCGAACGGCCGCAGCCGCTTGCGCGTCTTGCGCCGCACGTGCGGCAGGAACGACTTGCCCTGCACCGTGTCCGGAATCTCCACGCCGGCCGCGTCACAGATCGTCGGGAAGAGGTCCGGCACCTGCACGAACTCCTTGGACCGCGAGCCCGGCTTCACGCCGGGTGCGCGCACGAGGAACGGAATCGCGCCCAGTTCCGTGTAGAACGGCGCGTTGCCCTTGCCCATGATGCCGTGCTCGCCAAGCATGAAGCCGTGGTCGCTCGTGAAGATCACCATGACCTTGTCGGCCAGGCCGCACTCGTCGACCTTCTCCAGCACGCGGCCCACGTACTTATCCACGAGTGTGCACTCGGCCGCGTAGCGCGCGGCGATGTTCTTGATCTCGCGCTTGTTGAACACGCTCGCCGGGCCGTACGCGGGGTAGGTGATGACCTCGCCGTCGTAGTCCGGATCGTACAGCTCGACCATACTCTCCGGCGCGTCGTACGGCTCGTGGGGGTCGAACGTGTCCATGCTGAGGAACCAGTCGTCGACCTTGCGGTGCTGCTCGATCCACTCCGCGCCCTTGAGCAACGTCTGCGCGCAGAAGCGGTCCTCCTCGCGCTGCCAGCGCGAGATGTTCATGTAGTGTTGTCGCCACGTCGTGTCCGGGCTGCGCGTCTTCTCAGGCGAGCAGGGCAGCTCCAGGGGCACGGTAGGATCGTTGATAAGCCGATCCGACTCCTGCCCACGGATCCATTCGTACGCGCTGAAGCCCTTGTCGTAATTGAACCCGTCCTTGATGATGTGCGGCGTGTCCACGAACATCTGCGTGGTGAAGCCGGCGTCGCTGAGCGTCTTGGCCAGCGTCACGTCCGTGTAGCTCAACGGCTCCCAGCCGTAGCGGGGGAAGACGTACATGCCCGTATGCACGTCGCCGCGGTTGGGCACGGTCGCGTACGAGCCGGTGTAGGCCTGATCGAAGATGACGCTTTGCGACGCGAGCTTGTCCAGGTTCGGCGTGTGGATCCACGTGTTGCCGTAGCACCGCAGGTGGTCGCGGCGGAAGGAGTCGGAAATGATGACAATGGTATTCATGGGCGATGCGTCCTTGCTCTCGACCGGCTGGAAGGCATGAATCAAACGCGAGCGGCACTATAACGAACGGGAAAAGCATGTCAAGCCGCGCTCGCCGCGCTTGTAGTAGGCCCGTAAGGGCCTTTCGCTCGGGTGACGATTCGCTATTGGAACAGAGGGCGCCCTTACGGTCGCCACTACGCGCGGGCCGCTTTGCCGCGCTACCGGCGCTTCACGGTGAAGTACGTGCCCACCTCTTCCATGCTGAACTCGCCGTCGTCGTTTAGGCCGCGGCGGTCGTATACCACGAGCAGCTTGCCGGGGGCGACTTCTTCGACCGTGTTGTAGCTCGTGGTGCCGCCGCCGTAGAAGCAGAAGTGCCCCACCCAGGTGCGGCCGTTGTCGAGGCTGAAGGCAAGCCAGTTGCCGGGCCGGCCATACGCAACCACGAGCACGCCGTTGCTCATGCGGCACGCGTTTGGCCACACGCCGCGGTCGGCGATGGGCCGCGGCTTGCTCCACGTGCGGCCGTCGTCGCTGGAGCGGCTGAGATACATGGGCGAGTGCTGCCCTCTCGCGCCGCCGGTCCGCATGAAGCACAGAATGTCGCCGTCGGGCAGCCGGAGCAGGTCCGGCTCGCAGAAGCTCTCGACGCCGATGGTGGGATCGTAGGCCACCGTCGCCCAGTAGGCCCAGGTCTTCCCCCGGTCGGTGGAGCGGATGACGAACGAGCGATACTTGTAGAACTTCCACGCCGGCGGGAACGCGGGGCACAGCACCTTGTCCGTCTTGAACTGGCCGTAGCAGGACGCGAGCAGGCTGCCGTCGCTGAGGCGGATGATGGCATGGTCGCACGCGGCGCCGGGCACAGGCCTGCCTTGGTCGTTCACGCTGCCTGTGGCGTCGGGGATGTGGAGCAGGGCGATCTCCTTTCGCTTGGTCTTGCCGGCATCGGTCGAGCGCCAGAGATCGACCCCAAAATACCCCGGCCGCTTCGTACGCCGCGACATGAAGCCGAGATCCACGACCTCGCCGTCAGGGAACTGGTACGCTCCAACCGTGAAGCCGGTCGCCCGGCGCCAGGTCTTGCCGCCGTCGCTGGAGCGCTTCCCGCCAACGCAGATGTCACCGTTGTTGAACTTGAACATGCTCATGTAGCGGCGTCCGGGCCAGATCACTTGGGTCGCGCCCTTGGACACGTCGAGGCCGGGCACATCCGGCTTCTGCGCGCGGAGTCGGCTGATCCTGGCGCCGCGGCAGCGCACGAAGCGCCAGATGGATTCGCCCATGGCGGCCGAGCTGGCCGCGCCAAAGGTGAGGCGATTGCGTTTGCCCGGCGCGGGACGGGTGAACTTGCCCTTGCCGTCGATCAGCAGCCGGCCGTCCGCATACACCTGGATGTCCGGCGCCTTGAACACCACGCGATACGTGTGGAACGCATCCGCGCAATTGAACCGAGCGGCCGTCTTCGGGTCGCTGCATAGCGCCACGCGGTCGCGGAAGAACGTCACGCCTTCCTCGTGTTCGCCATCGGCCACCACGAGCACCACGCCCCACATGGCCGAGCACGAGAGGGTCTTGAGCCGAACCTCCACCTCGGCGCCCTGCTTGGGGTCGACGTTCCAGTTCAAGTGGAAGCAGCGGCCCGAACCCTTTTGGGTGGACAGGTCGACCACCCGCAAGCCTTCGGGCGTGCGTTTGGATGAAGTGAGCGGCGAGTTCCACGCGCGGCCGTCCGGAACCTTGAAGCCATCCTCATAAAAGGTGAGCCAGTCCGAAGCGGCTTGCGCCTGGATGCCGGTCGCCAATGCGGCGATGGCCCATACGAATCTCATGTCGTCACTCCTCTCAGCCGTGTCATAGCCGCGCGGCGCCGGGGACGGCGGGTGAAACATCCACGATGGCTGCGGCATTGTAGTGGCGAGTCCAGCCGGAGGCAAACTGATGGGAGCGCATCCGATTCGACCTCGCTTGACTTGCCTTCCGCGTCGCAATACCATGTGAGGTTCCCCACGTGCATTCAATCAGCACATCTTCCCTTTCACAACCCCAGAGACCCAGGGCTGCACCACCCATGACAGACTCGCCGACCTTGCCGCAACTCGCCCGTTCAGAGAACTACGACGCGCTGGAAGAGCAGTGGCTTGAGGCATGCGAGTCGCCGGGCGAGGATCTCGCCCCATTCGTGGAGACCGTCCAAGCGCTGCAAGCTAAGGGCGAGAGCAAGCGGATCGGCATGCTGCTGTCACTCCTGCTGCCCAACCTTGGGGACAAGGGCGACCCGCAAGCCAGGCTCGCGCTGCTCGAAGCCGCGGCCGCGGCCGAGCCTGAGGACGTGGGGCACAGACGCCAACTCATGGAGGCCATCGAAGCTGCTTACGCGGACTGCGAAGGGATTCGCGCGTTCATCCGCGCGGCGGACGTGGAGAACGCCGCCGACCCGGCAGGGGCCATGGCGCTCATGCGCAAGATGATGGACTTCCGCGTCGGCCGCCACGTGTACCACGGCGCGGGCTGGGGTGCGGGCGTGGTGAAACGCATCAGCGCCGCCACGGGCCGCATCACTATCGACTTCGAGCACAACAAAGGCCACAGCATGACCCTGGCCGGCGCGCCGGAGCTGCTGGACGTGCTGGACGACGACGACTTCCGAGCGATGTGCTTCGACCGGCTCGACGAGGTCAAGCGCATGGCCGCAGAGGACGCGCCGGCGCTGTTCCAGTCGCTCCTCAAGGCCCGCGGCGGCAAGGCGACAACCAAGCAAGTCAAGATCGACTTGCAGGGCCGCGTCCTGTCCAAAGAGGAGTGGTCGAAATGGTGGCCCAGAGCCAAGAAGGCGCTCCGCCACGCTCCGCTCATCGCCATGACCGGCGGCACGAACCCGGATTTCGTGCTGCGGGAAGAGGCCATCACGCCGCAGCAGGAAATCGCCGACCGGTTCAGAGCTGCGCAGCAGCCGGCCATGAAGCTCGCGATCGCGAAGGACGCGCTCGCCCACCCCGGCATTTTCAAAGGCGCGGAGGCGTTGCTGGAAGAAATCGCTTCCGCATTGCTCACCACCGGCGCCAAGTGGCAGACGGATTCGCCCTCGCGCTGGCTGGAGGCGCTCCTGGTCGTGGCCAAGCTTCGCCGACTTGCCGGCCATGCGGACATGCCGCCAGGCATGGACCCCAAGGAGATGATCGCGTCGGCCGACAACCCGGCGGAGCTGCTGATGGGCATGACCGAAGACGACCTGCGCCGGGACGCGCTCGACCTCGTGCGTGTCATTTGGCCCGACCACTGGCCCCAGGTGTGGGCCTGGATGCTCACGACGCCATCGCCGGCGACCTGCGACTACGTGGTACGTGAACTCGACGATTCCGTCCAGACCGATGCGCTCCTGGTTGGCGTGTCCGCCATCCTCCAATCGCCGGCATCCTACCCCGACTCCATGATCTGGCTGTGGAAGCGCGTCATGGGGGACAAACTGCCGATCCATTTCGATGTCGACGCCAAGATCGGGCTGTTCGAAAAAATGCTCCGCTTGGTCGATGCCCTGCTCGAAGCCGGAGACAAGCCCGCCCTCGCCAAGGCTCGAAACTGCCTCGCAGCGAACAACTTCGACCCCATCGAGTCCCTCGCAGAGGCCGTGCCCTCCGGCGAGGGGCGCCGGCTTCACGGCACCGTGTCATTCACCCGCGGCCTGACCGAAGCCGCCAAACGCACGATGCTGAGCATTTTCGAGGCCGCTCACCCTGAGGCATTTAGGATCCAACTCAAGCCCTGGGAGGAGGCCGTCACCTACTCCACGGAAGCCGGCTTGGAGAAGCGCAGGGAAGAGTTGGTGCGCCTGACGACCGTGGAATACTCCAAGATCACCAAGGCCATTGGGGAGGCCGCAGAACGTGGCGATATCAGCGACAACGCAGAGTTCCAGGCCGCAATCGAGGCGCGTTCACAACTGACGGAGAGGGCAACGGCCATCAAGGCGGAGATCGATACGGCCAAGGCCATCACGCGCTCCATGGTGCTAAACGATGAGGTGAGCATTGGGTGCAAGATGCACTTGAAGAACCTCAGCGACGGATCGGAACACACCTTTGCACTTCTTGGCCCATGGGACGCAGACCCAGATGCGGGAATACTGTCCTACCGCGCACCGTTCAGCCAGGCCTTCCTTGGCAAGCGCGTGGGCGACACGGTCGAGGTCGAGTCGGCAGGAGCGATGCATCGCTATCAGATTGTGGGGCTGGGCTTCGCGGTGTAGCGAGGGGTCATTGGTCATTGGTCATTCGTCATTCGTCATTCGTCATTCGTCATTGACTAACGGCCGATCCCCCGCGGGCAATCCGTCAGAGCTTGGGGTAGAATACGGGGCGGCGAATCGCCGCGTACGTGCTTATGCACGGTAGCCGCATTCGCCAAAATGCGGGCGTTCTGTGAGCGACTCGTCGGATGGCCCGCATCCTGGCGCACGCGGCTACGCATCCCAACCCCGCATGCTGGCGCATGCGGCTACCCCCAGGCGCTTCCCGCGATGAACTTCCGCCAGTTCCTCGAAGACCTCCAGCGGTCGCCCCGATACGAGGGGCAAATCGTGCGCATCGAGACGCGCGAGCGCCGGCCGGCGCGCTACGGGGAGCTGTCGCGGCCGCTTGCCGAGCCCATTGCTGCGGCGCTTGCCAAGGAAGGCATCGAGCATCTCTACTGCCACCAAGCCCAGGCCATCAACGCGATCCGAGGCGGCCGGGACGTGGCCATCGCTACGAGCACCGCGAGCGGCAAAACCCTCTGCTACAACGCCCCCATCCTCGAAGCGCTTCTGCATGACCCTGCCGCGGCCGCGCTCTACGTGTTCCCGGCCAAGGCGCTGGCCCAGGACCAACTCCGCACGCTCGCCAATCTGGCGGGAAGCATGGGCGAGCAGGCCGGGGCGATCCGGCCCGGCACGTACGACGGCGACACGCCGCAGCACCACCGGCGCAAGGTGCGGTCGAGCTGCAATGTCGTCCTCACCAACCCGGACATGCTGCACGTAGCCGTGCTGCCGCACCATGCGAGATGGGCGCGCATCTTCACGTCGCTGCGGTACGTCGTGTTCGACGAAATCCACACGTACCGCGGCATCTTCGGCTCACACGTGGCGAACGTGATCCGCCGGCTCCAGCGTGTGTGCGCGCACTACGGCTCGTCGCCGCAGTTCATCTGCTGCTCCGCGACGATCGCCAACCCGGCCGAACTCGCGCAGCGGCTCATCGGCCGCGACGTGGAGGTGATCGACGACGATGGCGCGCCGGCCGGCGCGCGGCACTTCGTGCTCTGGAACCCGCCAGTAGTCGACGAGGCGCTCGGCGTGCGGCGCAGCGCCAACGTCGAGGCGCAACGGCTTATGGTGTCGCTTGTCAGCAAGTCCGTGCAGACCATCGTCTTCACCAAAGCCCGCATCGTGGCCGAACTGATCTACCGCTACGTGCGCGATGCGCTCGAAGCCGAGGGGGCCAAGGGCCTGGCCCAGCGCGTCCGGGCATACCGAGGCGGGTACCTCCCTGAGGAGCGCCGCAAGATCGAGAAGGCGCTGTTCTCCGGCAAGCTGCTGGGCATCACCAGCACCAACGCGCTCGAGCTGGGCATCGACGTGGGCACGCTCGACGCTTGCATCATCGTGGGCTACCCCGGCGCCATCGCCAGCACGCTCCAACAAGCCGGCCGCGCCGGCCGCAAGAGCGACGAGAGCCTCGTTGTGCTCATCGCGTACAACGACCCCATCGACCAGTACCTCATGCGCCACGCGGAGTATCTGTTCCAGCAGTCGCCCGAGAACGCCATCGTCGATCCGGAGAACCCGTACATCCTCTACAGCCACGTGGGCTGCGCCGCGTATGAGTTGCCGTTGTGCGCGCAAGACGCGCGGCACTTCGGCGACATGACGCAACCTGTCGCGGAGCTGCTCGCCGACGCGGGGCAGGTCAAGGAGATCGATGGCAAGTGGTACTGGTCGTCCACCGACTACCCCGCGCAGCAGACCGGCCTGCGCATGGTTTCGCAAGACCCCTTCACGATCATCGACAAGAGCCGCGGGCGCAACGAGGCGCTGGGCCAGGTGGACAGCATCAGCGCGCCGGAGTTGGTCTACCCGGAGGCCGTCTACCTCCACGCAGGCGAGGCGTACCTCGTGCGCGAGTTGGACTGGGAAGGCAAAGTCGCCTACGTCGAGCCGGCCGACGTGGACTACTACACGCAGCCCATGCTCTGGAACGACACGCTCGTGGATGACGAGATCGAGTCCAAGGAGTTCTCGGGCGCGAACGTGCGGCTCGTGGACGCGACCGTGGCGTGGCAGACCGTGGCCATGACCAAGCGCAAGTTCTACACGAGCGAGAACATCGGCGCGACCCAACTCGATCTGCCCAAGCAAGAGATCAAGACCGTTGCTATCGGCATCACACCGCCCAAGTCGGCCATCAGCAAGGTGCACGAAGCGCAGCTCAAACCGATCGAGGGACTCGTGGGCGTGCGCAACTTGCTCAGCGTTATGCTGCCCGTGCTCGCCATGTGCGACAACCGCGACGTGAGCGGAAGCGTGGACAGCAGGAACACGGACGCGCCCACGGTCTTCATGTACGACCGCTACCCCGGCGGCCTCGGTTTCTGCGAGAAGGGCTACGAGTTGATTGGCGAACTGCTGGCCATGTGCCTGCGCCTCGTCGACGAGTGCCCTTGTGAGGATGGCTGTCCATCGTGCGTCGCGCTTGTGAACCTGCGCCCGCCCATCCACGGCGACCCGGCCGTGTTCGGTGGCTGGACTATCCCCAGCAAACGGGCCGCCCAGATCATCCTGCGCGAGATCGTGGGCAAGGCCAGCCGCTAGCGCAGCTTTCGGCCGCAACCGGTCGCAGCCGCAGCCCCTAAGCTGCGGGACGAACCCACGAAGACTGCAAATCCGACCGATCCCGCATGCTGGCGCACGCGGCTGCCGGCAGCCTCGCATCGCCTCTTCCCTGTGGCAAATCCGCCGCGCACTCGTTATCATGTCGGGGCTTTCGCACTGCGCTCACTCGCCCGCGTCCCACACTGAAAACCGACCGAATGTCACAGACGGAACGAATCCTTGTTGTTGACGACGAACGCCAGGTCGCGGCTGTGCTGACCGAGACCCTCCGCAAAGGCGGCTACGAGGCCGAGGCCGCGTGCAGCGGCCAGGCCGCACTCGCCAAGCTCGGGGAGAGCCCCTTCGCGGCTCTGCTGCTCGATGTGATCATGCCAGGCATGGACGGCCTGCAACTTCTGGCGGAAGTCGCCAAGCGCCACCCCAACGTGGTCGTCGTCATGACGACGGCCGTCCGCTCGCCTGACACCATCGTCCAAGCCATGAAACTCGGCGCGGTCGACTACATCATCAAACCGTTCGAGAGGGACAAGGTTCTCCTGAGCGTGTCGGCAGCCTTGGAGAAACGGCGCGCCAAGCTGGAGCTTCAGGGCCACCAGCGCCTCCTGGTCGAGCACGTCAAGCGCGGCTCCCATTCCCTCAAGCAGAAAACCCGAGAGATCGAGAGCCTTCTACTCGGCGTCATTGAATCGCTGGCGTACACGATCGAAGCCAAGGACAAGTGGACCGAAGGCCACTCGCGCAAGGTGGCGCGGCACGCGGTCATGATCGCCAATGAGTTGGGATGGGACGCGCGAGCCCGCTGGGAGGTCGAACACGCCGGCGTCCTCCACGACATTGGGAAACTGGCTGTGCGAGAGAGCGTGCTGAACAAGCCGGGGCCACTCACGTATGAAGAATACGTGCACGTCAGGCAGCACCCCATCACCGCGGAGCGCATCCTCCATCCCATCGAGCAATTCGCGTCGCTCATCCCCTCGGTCCGGCACCACCATGAGTGGTTCGACGGCAAGGGCTACCCCGACGGCCTCGCCGGCGACGCGATCCCCGAAGCGGCCCGGGTCATCGCTGTCGCCGACGCGTACGACGCCATGACCACCGGGCGCTACTACCGCGACCCGATCCCTACGTGCGAAGCGATCGAGGAATTGCAGCGCATGGCCGGCCAGCAGTTCGACCCGAAGGTGGTCGACGCGTTCACCGCCGCGCTCCAACCGCGGCCCTAGCAGGTGTAGCAGCCCACCCCCGCAACACCGCATCGACCGCGGCCGCAAGCCGCCGCGAGCACAGGGCGCCTTGCCGGTGCAGCCGAATCGCATGAGCCGCCTCCCGGGGGTGGCGTGTCAAGTGGAGCGCAAGCCGCAAGAGAGGGCCAACCCCGCACTGAGACAGCACGCACTTCCCCCCCACGTGCAGCACTTGACCCACCGTGTCGGACACCGCCCGCACCGCGACGCACGGCACGCCGGCCCGGTTTGCCGCGCCAATGACTTGCGCGGTCTCCATCTCCACCGCCACCGCGCCCCACTGCTCGTGCGCGGCCGCCTTGCTCTCTGGCGTCGCCAGCGGCTTGTCCACGGTCAGCAGCCAGCCGCGCTCGTGTGGGATCTCGGCCCCAGCCAGCAACCCCGTCACCCGCTCGACATGCGCAGACGCAACGGCCACGCGCTCGCCATTGTGGATGGCCCCCTCGGCCACGACCAACGCACCCGGCTCCAGAGCGTCCGCCAGCCCGCCCGCGTACCCCACCGACACGATCAACTGCGGTCGAAGTTGCTCAATGACCGCCTCCGTCGCGGCCTCCGCCTGCTGTGGGCCTACTCCCGTCAGCACCGCGGCTGCGTCAATGCCGTCGTACATCCCCGACCAGTACGACATGGCCGTCGTCTGGCCGTGGTCCGCGGCCGCCAGTCGGCTGATGACGGGCTTGAGTTCACGCTCGAGAGCGGCGAGTACGGCGATCATTTCGGGATTGCTTGCCTATAGGCCGTTGGCGACAGATGAGCGCAGAACGATATCAGGCGCGTGCTGGAGATTCAACGTCGCCCCTTGCGCACGCGGAACCGCGGCCCAACCGCGTGCGTCCAATGGAATGGCCTCGGCCGCCACAATGTATGCTTGACGCCTGACCGTACTCAGAATATCTTGGCAACCATGTGCAGGCGCTTCCGTCACATTTGGAAGACGATTCGCAAGACCGCTGTGCGCGGCAGCGTGTGGGGGGTTGCCTGCATGTGGCTCGCGTGTGCGACTGCGAACGGGCGCGCAGCCCCTGGCGCGGGGGAATCTCAGAAGCAGAAGGCGGACCCGAACGTGGTTACCGCGGTCGTGGGCGCGGACCCGAGCCTTGCGCTCTACACGCCTGGGCATTGGTGGCCCGTTTTCGTGACGATCAAGAATGCCAGCGGCAAGTTCGACGGGAAGGTGGTCCTCTCGCCTGACCCGGCCAAGCTCAAGCGCGGCCAACGGCTCCGGCACGCCACGATCTACGAGCGAAAGCTCACCCTCACCCGCGGCGCCACGAAACGGCTGATGGTGCCGGTGCGCTTCGACAGGCACATCCCCGGGTGGCAAGTCGACATCGTCTCCAACTCCGGCAAGCGCCTCTTGCCGGTGCGGCTCCCCCTCCTTGGAGTTCGCCTCGACCGCGCGGCGCTCGTTCTGGGCATCTCCGAGTCCACCGGGCTCGACACCTTTTTCAAGCAAAGAGAGCGCCTGTGGCCAACCAGCCAATACCGCGAGCCGCGCTACGTCGTGTATGGGAAGCCCAGTCGCTTGCCCAACACCCCCCTACTGCTCGCCGGGTATGACTGCATCGTGGTGGACAATATCCCCGCGGGCGACATCAACTCCGCGGTGCAATCCGCTCTCGTGGAGTACTGCCTCGCCGGCGGCACGCTCGTGGTCTGCGGCGGCTCGAACGCGGCCTGGCTCAACGCGTCGCCCTTTGCGCGAGTGCTGCCCGTGCGCGTGCGCGGCCTGCGCACGCTTCACGTCACGCCCCGCAACGTGGCAGGGCTCGGCATGCGCTCGCCTGGCCCGCAGTCCATCACCCTCTCACACGTCGAGGTCACAGAGGAAGCGGAGTCTCATGCCTGGAGCGGCAACCCCGTCATGGTGCGAAAGCGTGTGGGCCGCGGTGAGATCGTGTTCCTGGCGTTCAGCTTGAGCCACCCCGAGGTCCTGCGATGGGAGGGCCGCGCCGCGCTTGGCAACCGCATCTGCCGCCGCCAACACCGCCCGTCCATCCTTTCGCCAAAGTTGAGCAAAGCCCAGTCCAACACTTGGTGCGGGACGCAGCCAGCCGCGGCCGGTCCCTACGGCAGCCTGCTCGCGGCGCTGGAGCAATCCCCCCTCATCGTGACCGTGCCGCGCCGCGACGTGGGCGGCTTCCTGCTCATCTACCTTCTCGTTGTTTCGCCCGCGGCCTACTTCCTGTTCAAGAAGCTGGACCGGGTGGAGTTGGCTTGGGCCGCATGCCCTCTGATCGCCATCGCCTTCTCCCTCCTGCCCCTGTCGGGCCAACTCGCCAATCGCCCGGCAGAGGCGTCGGTCACAGAGGTGCGTGTCATCGAGGCGGCCGCCAATGCGCGCACGGGCCTCGCGACAAGTCTCGTGACGATCTACTCGGAGTACGGGCTGAACAGCGACGTGCGCTTCACGGGCCAGCGGCTCCTCGCCTGTGATCCCCACGCGGAACGCGCGGACATGCCGCGTCTGGAGACGCTGTCCATCAACGTCGCGTACGGCACGGAAACCCAGATCAAGGATCTCCGCGTGCTCCGCGGCAGCATCCGCACGTTCGGCACGTTCGACCGCGTTTCCATGGGCAACGGCGTCGAGGTCCAAGCCGATGACCGGCAAGTGCGCGTGCGCAACCGCTCCGGCATCGACCTCGAAGATGCCTACTGGGTCACCCCGCGCGGGGCATCCTTGGTCGGCTTCGTGGGCAACGGCCGCGAGCGCGTGGTGCGCCGGCGCTCGTGGACGCACGACGACTTTGCCAAGGAATTCGCGGCTGGCGCGTCCAGCCCTAAACTGGCCGCCCACCTCGCCAAGATCATCTGCCAAGCGTGCGCCATCGATGGCACGGATTACTTGGTGGCAAAATGCGACGCACACAGCGACTTGGCCATTGCCGACGCCACTGCCGACGTGCACGGCATCGCGGTGATTGTCATCGCACCACACGACCACGGAACTCAGCCTGAGCTTCGCCCATGATCCAGATCCGCAACTTTACGAAGTTCTACGACATGCTCGTCGCGGTCGACGATCTCACGCTCGACATCGACAAAGGCGACGTGTTCGGCTTTATCGGGCCCAACGGCGCTGGCAAGACCACGACGATCCGTTTCCTCGCAACGCTGCTTCGGCCTAGCAAGGGCACGGCGACCATCAACGGCTTCGACGTGGTGACCCAAGTGCGCGACGTGCGCCGGTCCATCGGATACATGCCCGACGCGTTTGGCATATACGACGGCATGAAGGTCTGGGAATACCTCGATTTCTTCGCGGTCGCGTACGGCATCCCGCAGAGCGTGCGACGCAGCGTCATCGACGACATCCTCGTGCTCACCGACTTGCAGGGCAAAGCCACGGCGTACGCGACGAGCTTGTCCCGCGGCATGAAGCAGCGCCTGTGCTTGGCCAAGACCCTCCTCCACGACCCGCCCGTGCTCATCCTCGACGAGCCTGCCTCCGGCCTCGATCCCCGCGCACGCGTCGAGTTCAAGGAGCTGCTCAACGAACTCCGGCGCATGGGCAAGACGATCCTCATCTCGTCGCATATCCTGTCGGAGTTGGCCGACTGCTGCAACAAGGTGGCCATTATCGAACAGGGCCGGCTCATCGCCCACGGCACGATCGACGACATCTACGCGCAAGTCCGCGAGAACCAACTCATCGAGATGGTCGTCACCGGCGAAGAGGCCCGCGCGGAGATGCAGCTCTCGACCGACCCACGCGTGCACTCGCTGGCCGCCAACGGGCCGAACTTCCAATTCGAGTTCAGCGGAAGCCCCGAAGAAGTAGTCGATCTCCACCGCCAACTCGTCGCGTCCGGCGTGCCGGTCATGTGGTTCCGTAAGATCGAGGTCAACCTCGAGGAAGCGTTCATGAAGATCACCGAGGGCCGAGTCGCATGATCTGGAGCGACGCCATCACCCGCCGCGAGCTGCTAGGGCTGCTCCGCAGCCGCAAGGCCTTTCTGTGCCAGTTCGCCTTCGTGCTCCTCCTCTCGGCGATTGTGTTCACGGCTTGGCCTGCGGGCGCGCAGATGGTCGCCGCGCAAGCGTATATCGCCCGCCGGCTCTTCACAACCTTCGCCATGACGCAATTCGTGTTGGTCCTCATGCTCGCGCCCATCCTCTCGGCCACGTCCTTCACGTCGGAGAAGGAGCAGCGCACGCTCGATCTCGTGTTGACGACTCCCCTTTCTCCGGCTCGGCTCATCCTCGGCAAGCTGCTGTCGTCGACCGTGTTCCTCGTGTTGCTGCTGCTGTCTGGGCTACCCGTGCTGAGCCAGTGCTACCGGCTTGGCGGCGTCGCGCCGAGCGAGGTCGCGTCTCTCTACGTCTTCCTGGTCTTGCTGGCGTTCTTGGTGGCGTTGGTGGGCATCACCTGCTCCGTGTTTTTCCAGCGCACGCCGACCGCTCTGGCCGTCGCGTACGCCGCGGCCACACCGGTTGGCCTCGTCGCCTTGGCGCTCATGGCCGCCATGGACTTCCACTTTCCATTCGGCATCGTCGTGGGTCTGGCGTTCATGGGCATGTGGGCCGCGCCCGTCATGTATCAGGCCTGCGTGGCCCGCATGCGCCGGGGCGAATTCTGGCGCCCCCCCAAGCCAGCCGAGGAGGAGGACCCCAACCAACAGATGGGCCTCCAACTCGACCCCAAGCGGTTCCCCGACAAGCTCCTCCTCTTGCGCAAGCGCAACACCTTCATGCCCGACCGCGCCAACCCGGTCTTCGACCGCGAGACGCGCTTCGAGATCTTCGGCGCGGGCACGCTCGCCACGCGATCCATCATCCTCGCCGCGTTCGGCCTATCGATCTGCCTGATCTATTACTGGTTCTACTCGACCTTTGTGTACACCGGCTTCCTCATGATCTTCGCAACGCTCCTCACCGCAGTGTCCGCGAGCCGGTGCGTGACGCATGAGAAGGAGCGAGGCACGCTCGCGCTGTTGCACACCGCGCTGCTGCCCCCTCGGCGCATCGTCCTCGGCAAGCTCATGGCCACGTGCCGCTACGTGGCCGTGTTGAGCGCTCTGCTCGTGGTGCCGGCCATTGTCGCGGACGCCACGGCTTGCGCCGAATCGCCCCAACGGGCGGGTTTTGTGCTTGTCGCTGGCGTGGCCCGCGTCTTGTTCGTCGCGGCCGCGGCGAGCACAGCCGGTGCGGTGGGCATCTTCTGGTCCGTGCGGCTCCAACGCACCGTCTCGGCCATGGCGGCCACGCTGCTCTCCCTTCTCGCGGTCCACTTGGGCCCCATCATTGCCCAAGACCTCCTCATGCGCTTCTCTCACATTGCATACGAGCGCTTGGAGTGGGTCGCCCACCTCAGCCTATTCGGAGCTTTGCCCGCGGTGGGCGGCGTCACGTCGCCGGGCGGGTATGCGAGCCGCATCGGGGAGTTCGCCAACGAGTGGTGGGTCGGAACGCTCGGGGGCTACTTCGCTCTGGCGGGTCTGCTGATCGTCGTGTCGACGCTGACCTTCAACCGCGCCTGCCGGCGCACGGTCAACCGCGCGTAAGTAGTGTCCGTCGCGAAACGCCGCGCGACGGGCGCTTGTAGCGCGCTCGTAAGAGCGTCTCTGCCCGGTAATGCGGGAAACCACAGAACGGAACGCACTGACGTGCGTGCTACCAGCGGGCTCCGCCCATTTCGCGACGGACACTAAGTCGCCGCATGCGCCAGCATGCGGGGGGCTGATATGTGTCCTTCACCCACATCTCAGCTTCCCATGCCACTGGCTGGCCCAGTGGATCGTTAGGCGGCCTGCCACGCCAAGGTGAGACTCCACGGGCCAAGCCCCTGGCATCTCCAGAGGCCTTGTGTGCTCCTTGTAGATGGCCAACATGAGCAACCACAGGGCAAGCCTGTGGTATCCCGTTGATGTGTGCTAATCACGTTCTGCATCCGTGGGTACGCCCTGCCATCCGTGGGATCCATCTGCCCATTGGGTTGCGGCCAACGGCCGCGCTAGTGTCCCGTCCCGCAATTACGTGCACATATCCGGGTAGTGGGCCGCGCCCGATGCCATTCACTTAAGGATCACTTCGCCCGCGAAATCTACGGCGCGTGAGCAACCGCGCACTCCTTGGCCAGCTTTAGCTGGCCTGTCTGATTGCCACCAGATTCATCTGGTGGTCACGATGGCCATCTCCAAAAGCAGAATCAGCCTGCTTCAGCAGGGCTTCTCTGCCTGGCGTCATGGAATCAAGAAGCCGCGCTGAAGCGCGCTCCCGCCAACGAAGGGCGGGCCTTGCTGTCCACCACGTGAACGTGGTGGCAAGGCAGAGAGCCAGCTAAAGCTGGCTGGATGCGGTGTCCCAGCGCAAGGACCAACATCGCAACGCGTGA
>JAJRTI010000291.1 GCA_024278415.1 Planctomycetota bacterium
CTTCGTTGTGGTTGAACACCAGGCCATGGCCGGCCTCGCACAGATCGGCCGCGGTTCTGAAGGTGGAGATCACCTCCGCGGCTCCCTCTTCCCACTCCCAGAGCCACACGGGATCCAGGTGTGCGTTGCAGATCAGGTGGATGGTCTTCTTCATAGGAGATAACCTCGAATCGTGGGGACAGCAGGCGCGGACCCAAAAGGACGGAGACCACGAAGGCACGAAGACACCAAGTTACACAAAGGAGGGCAGATTCTCTTTCGGACTCTTCTTTGTGTTGCTTTGCGCCTTCGTGTCTTGGCGGCCTCTGAGTCTGCTCATCTAGCGCACAACGTAGCGCCGGCGGAAACGCGCGTCAAGGCGCGGCTCCCTCAGAGCCACCCCGTCTGCACGAGTTTCCCCAGAATTGCCACCCGTCCTCCCGCAAGCCTGGCGTCACCGGTTTCTTACAACGATTGTTATGTACACGGGGCCGTGCGGGACGCGTGGGGCGTTTGTAGTAGGGCGATTTATCGCCCGTTTTTCAGCGTTACTGACGGGCCATGAATGGCCCTACTACAAGCCAACGGCGTCTGCTGCTCGGATCAGCAAATCTCATGGGGAAACTCCTGCCCGTCTGTCCTTGACGACAAGCTTGCTTGGGTAGTACAATAACGCCGGATGTGTATTACCACATAAGGAGACCACCAATGACAAACCTATCCCTCAAACTGCCGGAAGCACTGGACGCGCGGCTGACAATGCTTGCGCGCAAGCGCAAGCAGACGAAGTCGGCAATCGTCCGTGAAGCGATCGAAGCCTTCGTGCGTGCGCCCCAAGGCAAGAAGGGCATTTCGTGTCGTGATCTCGCCGGCGACCTGATCGGCTGTGCGGAAGGGCCGGGCGATCTCTCGCACAATCCGAAATACATGGAAGGCTTCGGCCGATGAGAAACAGGGTGATCTTAGACACCGGTCCGCTTGTTGCTGCCATCGATCGCCGGGACGAGTATCATCAGTGGGCGCAGGATATGCTCGCACAAGTTCGCCCGCCGCTGATCACCTGCGAACCCGTGCTGACCGAAGCATGCTTCTTGCTCAGCCGCACGAACACCGGCCCGGCGCCGGCCCTCGAAATGGTCAGCCGCGGGGCCATCGCGATCCCCTTCCGGCTCGACCGCCAGTTTGACTACGTGGCCCGACTCATGCGGAAGTACGGCGACATCGGCGTTTCCCTGGCCGATGCTTGCCTCGTGCGCATGGCCGAACTCTACGACGATGCCCCAGTTCTGACCCTGGACGGCCACTTCAAGGTCTATCGGCGCCACGGCCGCCGCGTCATCCCCACGCTCATGCCGGACGAAGCGTAGCGCCGCGCATGCAGGTTTCCGCCATCAACCATCAACCATAGACCATCAACCATTCCCTTCATGTCCCACGCCCAAGCCGTCCTCGCCCGCGGCCGCTGGTCCAAGCTGCCGCGTAAGGCCCTGAACTTCCTGCGCAACCGCTCCGAGCGCAAGCGCGGCTCGGCCACGCTCCGGTCGCGGCCGTATGGCGCGGACATCGTCACGACCCGCGGCTGCAACCTCGACTGCGTCATGTGCATCAAGTATCCGTCGAAGCCGCCGAATACGATGTCCATGGACGTGTTCGAGCGCGTTGCGGACGAGCTGTTCAATCACCTCATCTACGTGCGCTTTTGCTCGGGGGGCGAGCACCTGCTGCACCCCCGCTTCCGTGACATGCTCCAACGCTGCAAATCGGCGGGTTGCGTGGTGACGCTCATGACCAACGGCATGCTCATGGACGCGGAGTGGGACGAGTTCATCGTCGACCGCAGCAGCATCTGGTCCATCGGCTTCTCGTTCGACGCGGCCGAACCGGACACGCTCGAATCGATCCGCCGCGGGGTGAAGTTCGACGTGGTCGCGGAAAACATCCAGCGCTTCGAGGCGACCAAACGCCAGCGCGGCGCACGCTTCCCGCTCACCGCGCTGCGCGCGACACTGATGCGCCAGACCATCGAGCAACTGCCGGCGCTGGTCGAACTCGCGCACGAGTGGGGAGTGGACACGATCCACGCGGGCTACCTCATCACTCCGCCCGGCATGGACGAGCAGGAGTCGCTGTGGCGCCACCGCGAGATCGTGCCTCCCATCTTCGACGCCGCGCGGGCCAAGGCGGGCGAGCTTGGCGTGACGCTGAACCTGCCGGGTCTCATCGAGGAGCAGCACGTCGAGCCGTCGCTCTGCGTGCTCCCCTGGACCCAGGTTTACATCGACCCCAACGGCGACGTGCGCTTGTGCTGCAACGCGTGGGACGACGCCGGCGTGGTGGGCAACATGATCGAGCAGCCGTTCGAGGAGGTGTGGAACGGCGAGCGGTACGCGGAGGTGCGCCAGTCGCTGCTCGACGGCAGGCCCGCGTACAAGCGCTGCATCGACTGCGCGGCGCTGGCGGAGAATCCCGGCGCACGGAAGACGCACTTTCTTGTGTAACCGCGTGCGGGGCGCCGCGTGCGAAAGCCGCGGCGGCAGGGCGCCGCGCGAAAAGGGCGCACTCGCCGGAACGAATGCGGCATGGCCTACTCGCCGATGATCTCGTAGCTCCCTGCGTTTTTGCCCGTGAACGTCACGGCTGAGGGCGTCACGTCCTCGGGCCTGGCCGCGAGCCCCCCATGGCAAATCACCACCGGCCGCGCGTGGAAGGCCGGCGTGAAAGCGAGCGTCTCCCCTGGCGCCGCGCGGCCTACGAGCTGA
>JAJRTI010000292.1 GCA_024278415.1 Planctomycetota bacterium
GGGCGCCCTTACGGTCGCCACTACAAGCAGGCCGCTGGCCGCCGCGCTCGTAGTAGGCCCGTGAGGGCCTTCCGTTCGGGTGGCAATTCGCCATCTGAGGAGAGAGGGCGCCCTTACGGTCGCCACTACGAGCAGGCCGCGGCCGCCGCGCTCGTAGTAGGCCCGTGAGGGCCTTCCGTTCGGGTGACAACTCGCTATCGGCGGAGCGGGCGCCCTTACGGTCGCCACTACAAGCAGTCCGCTGGCTCCGCGCTCGTAGTAGGCCCGTGAGGGCCTTCCGTTCGGGTGGCAACTCGCTATCGGCGGAGCGGGCGCCCTTACGGTCGCCACTACAAGCAGGCCGCTGGCCGCCGCGCTCGTAGTAGGCCCGTGAGGGCCTTCCGTTCGGGTGGCAACTCGCCATCGGCGGAGAGGGTGCCCTTACGGTCGCCACTACGAGCAGGCCGCTCCCGCGGTCGACATTTCAGACGTGACACGGCACTCGCAGAACCGCACAATGTGCGGGCGTTCTGTGCGCCTCGCGGCAACTCGTTCTTCCCTCTTGCGCGGCGCGTGTGGTAGACTCACCGGGGCCGACGAACGCCGCCGGCCGCGCCGCGTTCCCCGTGCGAAAGGAGTGACCCGATGCTCGATCCCGAAAAGGTGATCGCCTTGGTGTTGGTCGTCGTGCTGTTGGACTTGATGCTCCACACGCTTCGAAGCATGCGTTTCAACAAGCGGCTGTCCGCCATCGAGGAGCAGGTGGCGGAGCTGGCCGGCGAGGCGCCCGCCCAGGAAGAGGAGGCTCCCAAGGAGGAGGAGGGCGGCCAATGAGGCGGCCAAGCTTCAGGCTTTGGGCGCTGGCCATGGGCCTCCCGGCGTTGGCGTTCGCGGCTTCCGAGCAAGAGCTTGCGCTGGAGAAGATCCGCGAGCACATCCAGCCGCTCACGTATCCCCTCCGCGGCCGCCTGCCCATCCTCACGTGGCAGAATCGCCTGCTCCCCATGGGCATCTCGGACGGCCGCGTCGCGGAGGTGCAGGGGGTCTACCTCGACCGCGGGTTCCTGCCTACGTGCAACAAGTGCGTGAGCCCGGCACAGGCGAAAGCCTTCCTGCCGGTGTTCCAGTACTGGCAGTCGCGGGGCTTTCCCGTGTGCGTCCTGCCGCAGGGGTGGGTGCAGAGGGAGTTCATGGTCGCGCGCAACGGCAGGTTCAAGTGCGCGCACCGGCCGCCCGCCGCGGCCGACCACAAGTATCCCTGCCCGGCGGTGATGATGGACGGCCGCTGCGCGGCGCGTGTCGCGAGGGGCTACAAGCAGACGCTACAGGCGCTCAAGTCGAATGGCATCGACGTGAAGTTTCTCGTGATCGACTTCGAGAGTGGCGCTTACCTGCGCAACGCGGCCGACCGCGAGGCCAACGTGCTGAAGCAACTCGCCATGGCGCGCCAATGCCCGGCGTGCACGAAGGCCTTCGGCGAGGAACGGCTCGCGGGCCCGGCCGAGTATGCGAAGGTCGTGGACGAGGCGCGGGCGTTCGCCACGCTCAAGATGCTCGGCGAGCCGCTGCGCGAGATCTATCCCAAGGCGCACTTCGGCAACTACTACGCGTGGCCCGTCAGCCGCGTGCCGCGGCCCGAGGGCCGGTGGCCGGCGTACGGTTTCGAGGGCAGCGGCCTCAACGTGGCCATGCCGCGGGTGTACATGAACGCCGGCTGGGGCGGTGCGGGCAGGGACCAGGAGAAGATGAACTGGAACGCGCTCTACTGCTGCCTCGAAGGCTTCAGCCCGGCCGCGTCCGTGCGGCGCGAGGGCGAGTTGCTCATCCCGTGGACACACGTCTGGCTCGGCGGGCGATACCTCGACTTCATCATGAAGCGCAAGAAGCGCGTGCCGGAGATCTGGGCCATGAGCGAAGTCGCGCGGCACATGATGCTGCGCGGAGCGGAGACGTTCGCGATCTGGGTGGACGCACAGATCGGCAAGTTCCCCGACGATTACCCCTATCCCGAATACGCGGAGATGGGCCAGTTCGTGTACGACGTGAAGGGCATCCAAGAGGGCTTCAACGACATGCTGCGGTTCCACGACTTCCTGCGCCGGGGCAAGCCCATGACGTTCGAGGTGTTCGGCAAGAAGGCCGAAGTCGGGCCCAGCACCGCGACATGGTCGGGGATGCAAACCCCTGAGAAGGCGCTCGTGCGCGCGGTGTCCTACAACCGCGGCAAGCCCGTGCGCAAGGCGATTACCGCGTACGGCCGGCAAGTCGAACTGGAGTTCCCACCCAAGGGCCGGTTCTACTGGATCTACCCCGATGGGCGGGTGGAGGGGCCGTGAGCGGTTGTCGGTGTGCTGATGACAGATCGCGGGCGGCTATTTCGCCGCTTCCGCGAGCGCGGCCAGCGCTTCGTCCGTGAGCGCCTCGCCGATGCCGGGTTCGAATCGGCAGGCGATGACCGTGTACCCGCCGCGGGGGAAGGTCTCCTCGACGGGGATGTAGCAGATGTCGTCGCCGGACAGCTCGACCGGGTACGTGTGCGGGTAGAGGGCCGACTCCTTCTTGATGCGGATGCCGAACTCCGCGTACACCTCCCCCGGCATGAACGCGAGCCCGGCCTCGCCGAAGCGCAGCGCCTGTACCTCCAACTCGCGTTCGCCTCCCCACTCGATGCACTGCTTCACGCGGCTGAGCCGCGTCGCGTCGAGCATGTCGCCGCCCCAGGTGCTTTTGTCGTAGATGTCATACTGCTTGACGGCCTCCGCGTCTTCCGGGGAGTAATCCCGGCACTTGAACGTGCGCTTGCGCGAGACCGTGCGCACCGGCGCGGCGTCGATGGGCTGCGCGTCGGGCATGGCCCACAGCGCCGCGTCTGCGAGCGCGCTGCCCACGCGCCAGCGCTCCATACCTCCTCGCTGGTCCTCGCCGCGCTTGGACATGTCGGTGTGGTTCACGTTGCCGCAAGGGCCTTGCGTGAAGTGCAGCACGTAGTCCTTGCCCGTCGTCTCGCGCAGCACCTGCTCGAACGCGGCCGGGAAGTCCGCAGACAGCCGGCCGGGGCCGGCCGTGCAGCAGTGCAGCGCGAAGTTCGCGAGCACGATGGGGTCGCGGCCCTCGCTCTCGAAGATGAACAGGCCCAACATGGGATCGACCGGGCCGTCGAGGAGCGCAAAGCTCTGCGAGCGCCGGCCGGGGTTCATCTTGCCCGTGCCGTCGAGCAACAAGCCGCGGCGGTTGAAGGAGATGCCATTCACAATGGCCCGCGCGGTCTTCACCTCTGCCGGCCGGGCATCGTCGGCCGCGGCCGCGACCGCGTCGACGATCTTGGGCACGCACTCGTCGCTGAACGGCGGCTCGACCCTGGGCGCGGTGTGCGTGTGGGTGCCGGTGAGGATGAACTGGCGCGGCTCCAGGCCCAGCCGATCCGCGAGCGCGGCGCGGCACTTCTCGGTCATGTCGCGCTCGGCGGTGATGATGTCGCACGTGACCAGCGCGGCGCGCTCCGCGCCGTCGTCGAACCACAGCGCCTTCGCGTAGAGCGGGTCATTGGCCGACTCTGCCGGCCGCCGGCTAAACGTGCCGCGCATGTTGACCGGGTAGTCTGGGGTGATGTCGCTTCGTGCGGCGCCGACTTTCAGCGTGGGCATTATGGACTCCTGATTTCAACGCGAGGGCGCGTAGCCGCATGCTGGCGCATGCGGCTACCGCCTTTGCGTTTCACTTCTGCTTTGGCGTGTAGTTCGCGATCAGCGTCAGGCTCCTGCCGCCGAGCTTGCCGTCCCAAATGACTTGAATCGTGCCGTTTTCGAACAGGGGCCGCAGCTCCTTCACTTCCTCGTTTTTGCCCCGGCGCATGAACCGCTTCTTCATGAGCACGGCGGCCGGTTCGGGCCGGGCGAGCAATTCGACGAGCTTCGCGTTCTCGCCGCGGTCGATGGCCGGGATGTCTTGGCCCCAGTAGTAGGAGTACCCTGCGCGTCGAGTGCCGAAGAGCGCGAGTGCGGACTTGCTGGGCAGCAGGGGGTCGAGCTTGGCGAGCAGGATGCGCGCGGACTTGTGGTCGTTCACGTACTTCACCACCGTGGGCAGAGCGACCCATACCACGAGTATGAATGCCGCCGGCAACAAGGCCACGGCCGCGCGCAGCCGCCGCTGCCGCAGCAGCCAGAGCCCCACACCGCCGGCGAGCCCAAGCACGATGCACACCGGCCACACGTAGGGCACAGCATCGCGGCGCACGGCAAACATGATCGGCACACCCGCGATCGCGGCGGGAATGCAGGCGCCAAAGAGGAGGGCTAACGGCCACGTGATCGCGCGGCGGGGCTGGAAGCCCTGCGCATCTTTCCAGAACTCCGCAAGGAACCACCCCACTAGCATCGCGGCCGCGGGCTCCGCGGGAATCATGTAGATCGATCGCTTGCCGCTGGAGAACGAGAAGAAGAGGACCATCATGAACCACCAGACCGCGGGGAACGCGAGGTCCGGCAGCGCGCCTTCCCGCCGGCGGCGAAGCGCGTAGAGGATGACGCCAGGCAGGAACAGCGTCCACGGCAGGAAGTTGGCGGGGAAGCCGTAAACAAAGTAATACGCCCACGGCTTGCCTCCGTGGTCCCAAGCCCGGGTGTAGCGTCCCACGTTTTGCTTCCACAGGATCGTCTCGGTGTACTCCTTGCCGCCCTCGATGCACGCGGGCACGAGCCAGGCCGCCACAATGGCGAGGAAGAGCGCGAACCCCACCGCGTGCCAGCGCTTGCACTCCCACAGCCGCACGGCGTCGCGGCGCCAGGCGATGCGTGCGGCGATGCGCAGGCGTTTGACGATGCTCCGAAGCTGGTGGTCGAACGGCCAGTGCGGCCGCCACAGCAACCCGTACACGATGCGGAGCAGGAAGACCACGAGCGTGAGCAGCGCGGCCGCGAACAGGTAGTAGCCCACGAGTGTGAGCAGAGGGAGCAGCAGCCCGACCGGGCCCTTGATGATCGTGCCCAATCCCCATAGCGCCCACGCGGCGACGATGCACAGCGCCTGCCGCTTGCGCTCCACGTACCCAACGTAGAGCACGTAGAGCGAGAGCATGATGCAGAACGTGAGCAGCACGTCCATGCGCGCTTCGGACATGGACATGAGGAAGTGCGAGATGGTGAAGAGCACGAACGCGGACAGCACCCCGGCCGCGGCGCCGTAGAGCCGCCGCGCAAACAGGAACACCAGCACACAGCACGCAAAGCCGGCGAGCGCGGTGGGCAGGCGCACCGCGAGCGCGTTCATCTCGCCCACGAGCTTCGAGCACAGAGCGATGCTCCAGAAGTAGCCGGCCGGCTTCTCCGCGTACACGAAGCGGTTGAGCCGCAGCAGGAACCAGTCGCCGTGCACGACCATCTCGCGGGCCACTTCCGCGTAGCGCAGCTCCTCCGGCTCCCAGAGGTCGCGGTACGCGAAGTTGAGCCAGGCGGTGACGACGGAAAGAAAGATGAGGCCCGCGACGGTGAGCACGAGCGCGCGGTGGTTAGGCTGAGAGTCTGGCAAGGGAGGCCTCGGGGGGGATGCGTGAGGGGTAAAGACTTACTCTGAAAAAGCTACGCGTAGCGCATGCCCTTTCCTAAGTCGTGGCTGTCGCGAAATGCTCCGATGCGGGCGCTTGTAGCGCGCTCGTAAGAGCGTCTCTGGCCGGTCATGCGGGAAACCACAGAACGGAACGCACTGACGTGCGTGCTACAAGCGGGCTCCGCTCCGGGCAAGCAGCTTCTTGTTTTTTGTGACAGTTCCGGATGGATAAGGCACTACGCTTTCTCGCAGCGAAGCTCGCGAGAAAGCGTCAAAGCTGGTAGGCGACTCTTTCGCCATGCGTATCGGAACGCACATTGTAGGAAATAGAACCTAGAACAATCATGAAGCCAATATGAACAATTCTTCATATCAGGGGCTTATTACAGCATCCCGTACGGTCGTATAGGCTTTGTCTCCAGCGCGGCCGAAGGCCGAGCGATGCGTAACGGCGCGGGCCGGATCTCATCCATGCGCCGATGGCTGTCGACGGATCAGCTTATCACAACGCGGTTGCCAGTTCGAAGCTGGGCGATGGTCTTGAGGGCTTGCGTGTCGGGACGGTCGCCGCTCTTGGGCATGCCATCGACCCCATTAGGAAGTGACTTGCGCCAAGATGTCGGCCAGCCCGGCCATGGCCCGGGCCAACTGGTCCTGGGTGGCAATCAACGGCGGCATGAACGTCAACACGTTGCGGCCGGGGCCGGTCTTGCCGAGGAGGAAGCCGGCGTCCTTCATGGCCTCGAGGATGCGGTCAGTCGTTTCGGCCGGGGACACGCCGGCCTTGGCGTTGATCTCTGCGCCCACCATGAGGCCCTTGCCGCGCACGTCCTCGATCAGGTCGAACCGCGCGGCCAGCTTCCCCAACTCGCCGACCAGCCACTCGCCCAGCGCCGCGGCCTTCTCCACCAGCCGGTCGCGCTGGAGGATGCGGAGGAACTCGATGCCAGCGGTGGCGGTGACGGGATTCCCGCCGAAGGTGGATGCGCCGGGGCGGGTGTAGGCCGCGGCGATCTCGTCGGTGGTGGAGAAGTAGCCGATGGGCGTGCCGCCTCCGAGCGCCTTGCCCCCGGCCACAATGTCGGGCTCGACCCCCCAGTGGTCCAGGGCGAACATCGCGCCGGTGCGGCCGAAGCCGGTTTGAGTCTCATCGGCGATGAGGAGCATGCCGTATGCGTTGAGCAGCTCGCGCAATCGCGGGAAGTACTCCGGCGGGGGCACGACAATGCCGCCGTTGCCCTGGATCGGCTCGACGAACATGGCCGCGGGCTTGCCGCTCGTGGCGGTGTTGATGGTGGTTGCGACGGCCGCGACGCATTCGTAGCCGCACCTGGCGAGTGTGCGGCCGAATGGGCATTGCTTGCAGTGGGGCGCCGGCACGTGGGCGATGCCGGCCGCGGGGTTGGGGTCGGTGCGCCAAAAGGATAGGCCGGTGAGACTCATGCCCAGCTTGGTTCGGCCGTGCAGCCCATTCTGGAGGGCGAGGAATTCGCTGCGGCCCGTGTAGAGCATGGCGAGCAGGGCCGCGCCTTCGTTCGCTTCCGAGCCGCTGGCGCAAAAGAAGGTGCGCCGGAGGTCGCCTGGCAGCACGCCGGCGAGAGCCTCGGCCAGGTTCACAATGGGCTCGGTCAGGTAGATGGTGGTCGTGTGCTGGAGGGTCTTGGCCTGCCGGCAGATCGCGTCGGTGAGTTCCGGGTGCGCGTGGCCGAGCGCGTTGACTGACACGCCGGAATAGAGGTCGAGGTAGCGCTTGCCCTCCGAGTCGAACACGTGCGGCCCTTCCCCGCGCACGATCTGCGGCGGGTTCTGGTAGAAGTGGTAGACGCAGGGCATGAGGTAGCGCTGCTTCTTGGCAATGATGGCCGCGGGGCCGATGGGGCGGCTACTGGCCATGGGGGGCTCCTTTCCGGGCTCGCTTGCTTTTTCGGAACGCGAAGGGGCCGTCGCTCATCGGCCGGCCCACCGCGGTTTCGAGGGCCTTGACGCCCTCGGCTGCGTCGAGGCTCCGGCCCTCGCCCAGCGCGTCGAGCGCGCGGCGGTACACGCCCACGGCCGCGGCCGCCGCGTCTGGCGGGTCCAGGTGCGCTTCGACGCGTAGCCCCGCGATGCCGGCGGATACGACACGCGAGAGATTGGGGAGCGCGCACACATCCGCGGCCATGAACAGATGGTTGCGGCAGCGCCGGTCGGCCTCCAGGCGGAAGCTTTGGCCTGAGGGGTCGCGCATGGAGAAGCACGCGTCGAGGCACGGCATGGCGCAGACCTGCTGGGACGTCGCGCCATCGGCCGCGGCAATGACGCAGTCCTCCAGCACCATCCCGGGCAACGGACCTTGGCCGATCACGTCGACGGGCACCCGGCTCGCGGCGACAAACACCTCCAAGTCGTCCATGCTGAACTCCACGGATGCGGCCACTCGCGCGGCGCCGATGGTGGTCAATTCGTCGGACGCGACGGAGTTGGCAATGTTGAGCGAGAAGTCCGCGAACACTTCTGCGCCCCGGGCTTCGCGGGCCGCCTTCAGCGCGCCCAGGGTGTGCGCCCCGGCCTGAAGGTTCGCCACAGGTTCGAGGGCCTCCAGCCATCGGATCCACTCGGCCATGTCCCTCTCGTCGCAGATGCGCGGGGAGAGCACCGCGACGCGCACGCCCCGGCCCGCGCAATCGTCGGCGAATCGGCCGACCCAATCGGCCGTGATGTCCGGCTCCATTCGCCTGAACTGGTCGCCGTTGAGATACACCGCGTTCGCGCCGGCTTGCACCGCGGCGGCCGCCGCGGCAGTGGTTGAGACGTGGGCGATCAGGTCGATGGGCCGAGGCGGCGGCTGGGGTTCCACATCCTTCCCGACGGTGAGCACGGGCTTGGGCGCTTGGAGGCTGAAGAGCCGGGGCTCCCGTTCGCCGCTCGGATCAACGCCGGCGGGCCCGGGCTTGGCGAACGCGTGGCACGTGGAGAACCCGCGCACCTGGCGGCTCTCCAAGGCCTCGCGAGTCTTGGCGTCGGCCGCCCAATGGAATGGATCCTCGCCGTACGCGTCCACGGCCTCTCGATACAGGCGCACCACCTCCGCCAAGAAGCCGGCCGTGCGCATGCGCCCTTCGATCTTCAGCGAGGCGACTTTGTTGGCCACCAGCTCCGGAATGTGCTGGACCATGCACATGTCCCGCCGCGCCAGCAGATAGCCCGTGCTCTTGGCCTCTTGGCCGGCGAGGAACTCCCATCGCCACCGGCAGGGCTTCATGCAGCGGCCGCGGTTGGCGCTTTCGCCGAACGCGATGCCGCTCAAGTAGCACTGTGCGCTCTGCGCGGCGCACATGTCGCCGTGCACGAAGTACTCCATCTCCAAGCCGGTGGCCTCCGCGATGCGGCGTACCTGGTGGAGGGGGATGTCGCGTGAGGTGATGATGCGGGTGAAGCCCATGAGCTTGAGCACCTCCGCGGACTCCGCGCTGTGCACGTTCATCATCGTGCTCGCGTGCAGGGGCAGATGCACGCAGATCTCCCGCGCCAACGCGGCCACGCCCAGGTCCTGCACGATGAGCGCGTCCGGCCCCACGTCGCCCAGCCACGCCAACTCGTCGCGGATGCCGGCCAACTCGGACTCGAACGTGAGGTTGTTGAGCCCGTAGTAGAGCTTGCGCCCGCGCTCGCGGCACAGCGAGGCCGCTTCCGCCACCTCTTCGTTGGTCAGATTGTAGCTCGCCCGGTGCATGCGCATGTTGAATCGCTTGCCGCCGAGGTAAACCGCGTCGGCGCCGGCGTCGAGCACCGCGCGGACGGCCTCGATCGTGCCGGCGGGCGCGAGCACTTCAGGTCTCTTGTCAGGATCAATCACGTTGCGCTGTTTCTCCACACACGGGTGCATGTCGCAAGAACGCCATGGCGAGTTCGCACACCAGCGCCTCGTCGCCACGGAAAAAGTGGTCGCCCGCATCGAGCAACTCAGCTTGCAAGTTCGGGCCGGCGAGGGCCCGACAGCTTTCGAGCTTCTGCGCCGAGAACACGAAGTCGTGTCGGCTACAAACGAACAGGGCCGGCTTGGGGGCGCGGGCCAAGAACTCGAAGCTGACGCGCGCCAGCGGCGGGCACACGCCCACGAGGGCCCACACCCGCGGGTCGCACAGGCCAAACCGCATGCCCGTGGCGCAGCCGAAGGAGTAGCCGACCACCGCCAACGGCAACGCCCCGCTCGCGTGGGCAAGGGCCGCGGCCCCAGCCGCGACGTCGGCCATCGCGTCGCCATAGGCTTGGCGCTCCTCGACCTCCTGCCAGTAGTCGAACACCGACAGCCCGGCGGGCAGATCGATCTCGCTTTCGCCCACCCCGCGGTAGTCGAAGCGGAGCGAGACCGCGGTCTGCGCCGCGGCCCGCGCGAGCGCGCGAATGACGTTGTTGTCCATGTCGCCCGCAAAATGCGGATGCGGCGAGCACAGGAGCACCGCGTGCGAGGGCTCCGCGTCCGACGGATACGCGAGCACGCCGGCCAACTGAAGCGCGCCGGAGGGGAACCGGACCTTCTCTTCCACGATGTTAATGGGCGACATCAGTATAGCCCGAGCGCCGGCCGCACGCGCTCGGTCACGATGGGTTGAGGGTCGCGAATCCCATCGAGCACGAAGCCGTCCGGAGCGGCATCCGGCCGGGGCGCGATCCGCACCGCGGTATCGCGCTCGACCATGTTGGGGATGAACTGGGTCTCGTCCAGCCGATGCATGACGATCTGGCCGCGCTCGCCGTAGGCCGCGACCCGGCCGAGTGCTTGCACAACCTGCGCGACAAGGCGTACGCCGTGCGGGTAGTAGTCGATGCCCTGCCGGGGGTGGTACGCCAACTCCGGCATCATGCCGAAAAGCGTGTTGCCAAACCCGGAAAGCAAGACCGCGCGGGGCAGCAGTTGGGCCAACTGCGAACGGAGCTGCGCGCTCACGGCCATGCCGCCGAAGTGGACGCCTCGAATGCGCAGCCGCTGATCGTCCGTCATCTGTGCGCACATGCTCGACAGCACCGGGGGCGTGCTGAACAGCACGCCGATGCGCTGCGTCGCGAGAATGCGGAGGGCCTGCTCCTCGATGTGCCGCAGGTAGCGCTTGCGCGCAAACGAATCCGCAGGCAGCTTCTTGGCCCATCGGGGATCGAAGTCGACCGCAAACACCCCCGGCGAGCCGCTCGCGGCCGCGCAGCGCTGCGCGGCCTTGCCGATGATGTGCGGGCCGGTGGGGCCCACGAAGAGCCAGTTCTCGCCATGGGGAAACCCCGCGCGTCTGGCCGCAACCAGAAAAGGCTCGATGAACGCGGCCTCGAATTCGTCCGCCCGATGGACGGCGAACTTGGGCCTGCCGAGTGTGCCGCCGGTCTCCGCGACCAGGAGTTCCGCGCGGCGGTCCCGCACGGAGCGCGGGATCATCTCCTCGATGGGCCGCTGCGCCAGTGCGCCGGGGTCCAGGGGCCCAAGCAGGGGCAGATCGGCCACCTCGGCGATCTCGCGGCGCGGATCGATGCCAAGCTCTCGCGCACGATCGAGCCAGTACGGCGTCCCCGTGTCCGGGTCGAAGTGGATGCGCAGCACCCGCCGGAGCCGCGCCGTGAGCGTGTGGGCGGCGCCTGTCATTGCTTCTCCCACAGCCGCACGAGCCGCACAGTGGCCGGCAGCACGAACCAGTCGGCCCAGAGGGCGACGATCATGGCGATGCCGGTGAGGAGGCCGAAGTGGACCAGCGGCCGGAACTGGCCGAAGCAGAGGACCGAAAAGCCCGCGGCCGCGACGATGGAGGTGGAGCCCATCTCGCGGCCGATCGCGGACAGCGTCCGGCCCGCCGCTTCCGCGGGAGGGGCGCCGTCGCGAAGCTCTTGCTGGTAGCGCGCCAGGAAGTGGATCGTGTCGTCGGCGGCAATGCCGATCGCCACGCTGGCGATCATCACGGTCGCCGCGTTCAAGTCGATGCCCGCGAGGGCCATGAGGCCGAACGTGATGCCCACGGGCAGCAGATTCGGCAGCACCGAGGCCAGGGCCGCGCGCCAAGAGCGGAACAGCAGGCCGATCATCACCAACACCACGCCAGCCGCCAAGCCAAAGCTCTGGATTTGCGTCCGCACGAGCGAGTCCTGCGCTTCGTTGAGAAGCAACACGACGCCGGTGACATACCAGTCGAGTTTCTTGGGCAGATCGCGGGCCGCCTCTCGAATCGCCTTCACGAGCCGGGCCGAGTCCTTCGAGGCCATGGGCGTGGCGAGCATGCTCATGCGCAACGCCACGCGGCCGCCCACGCGGCGCCGGAAGCTCTTGCGCAGATCCGCGAGCAGCGCAGGCTCTCGCCCAGACCCTGGCCGAACCCCGCCCGCGAGCGCCGCCTGTGGCTGGAAGCGGCTGGCCGTGTTAACCCGCGCCACGCCATCCCACGATTCCACCTCGCCGGCGAGCGCGGCCATTTCCTGCGTGGCGAGTGGCTCGTCGTTCCGGTCGGCGAGCACGACCAGCTCGAGCGTGTAGAGCCCGGTAAGATGCTTGGCCACGAACGCGTAGTCCTGCGCAGTCTTGGACTCCGGCGAGAGGAACTTGAGCACGTTCGATTCGACGTGGATGCGGCCCACGGCGGCAAAACAGAGCGCGAAAGCCGCGGCGGCCGCAGCCGAGACGAGCCGCCACCGGGAGGAGACCGCCCGGCCGGTTCGGCCGGACCAATGGGGCGCGTGCGGCCGTCGAGCCGCGGCCAAGCGATTCGGCAGCAAACGCAGAATCCCGGGCAACACCGTTAGATTGCTGGCCAGGGCCAGGAGCATGCCAATGCCGGCGAACAGCCCCAAGTCCGAGACGGCCCTCATGTTGGACAGCATGAGCGAGCAGAATCCCACCGCGGTGGTGACGCTGGACAAGGTGGCCGGGCGAATGAGATCCTCCAGCGCCTGTCGGATGGCGGCGTCGGCGTCCATGCCGGCGCTGCGGTGGCGGCTGAAGCGGGAGACGATGTGGATCGCGTTGGATACCGCGAGCACGGAGAGCAACGACGGCAGGGCGACGGTCACCATGTTCAAGGTCTTGCCGGCCGCGGCCATCAGGCCCATGGTCGCGGCCACGGCCGCGGCCACGGCCGCCATGGCCGCGAGCACGCCGCCGAGGCTTCTCAACGCCGCGGCGAGCACGACGACGGACACGGCGATGGCGATGGGCATGAAGGTCTTGGCGTCGCGCTCGCTGCCCCGGTCGAGCGCCACGTTCATGATGGGGGTGCCCACGAGGCGCGGGTGGAACTGGGGCGACGCGGCTTGCGGAACGGCCGACTCAATCGCCGCCACGACTTGCCTCCGCGCCCGCGCTCCCTGGAGCTTGTTCAGTTGGACCAGGATGCCGATGGTCTTGCCGTCTCGGCCGACGAAGAGGTTGTCAAACACGCCCAGGCGCTTGGCGGTCCACTGCCAGTCCGGCGCGTTCGGCCAGAGTGCGTCGCCGATGGAGGCCGCGTCCAGCACGCGGCGCACACCCTGGACCGCGCGCAACTGGCGGCTGAGGCGGCGCTGCATTGCGAGCGCCGCGTCGGAGAACGGATCGTCCACTTGGCCTGCGACAATGATGAATTCCTCGCTGCCGAAGAGGTCGAGGAAGTGCTGATACTGTTGGTACGCCTTGCTGTTGGGCTTGAGCCAGACTTCGATCGAGTTGTCGATCTCCAGGCGCGGCAGCAAGCACGCGAGGCCGGCCGTGCACACGAGCATGGCCAGGCAGAGAGGCCGGCTGTGGTCCGCAAGCGCGTGCGCGAGCCGCTTCATGGCCGCCCCTCCGCGTCGTAAGGAAACTCGCGGAAGAACGCGCCCAGGACCGTGGCGAGCTTCAGGCCGGTCTCGAGGTCGCCTTCGATCTCGATTTGCCGCTTGAAGAAAGCCTCCTGCGGCCGGGTCTGGGCGCTCACGATTCGGGCGAAGGTGTCCACATCAACCAAGAAGCAGCAATCGCCGCGCGCACCGTCGGCCTCGAGCGCCGTGAGCGCGCCGTTCAAAACGTGGAGCGACCAGGCGGGTTGGTCCGTGTCGAGGACGCGAATGCTGAACGAAGCAGTGAGCTTGCGCAGACCGGGCAGGAGTTGTTGGTAGAGCTTGCCGGGGAGGAACTGGGTGAAGTAGGCCTCGGCCACGTCCGGCGCGCGCGAGGCGGTTCGCTTCCGGCGCGCGCCGCCCCAGCGGGCGCGGCGCGCGTAGGCGAGCAGCCTCTGGAAGTAGGCCAGGTCCAGCCGCGGCGGATCGAGGGGGGCTCCATGGAGCGCCGCGTTGGCCTGCGATCGGTCGAACACGGGCTCAGCCGCCAAGTACGGCTCGTAGGCTGCGAGCGCGTTGTGCAGGATGTTTTCGGCCTTGGTGCGCGGGCGCGCCGCGAACTCGCGCGCGTCCACAATCGTGATGTTGCCCACGCCGAAGAGTTGCATGTAGATGTCGCGGAGCGTGGACATCTTCAGTGGGTGGGGATGCGTCACGTGGTACGTGCCCGGCCGGCCCGATGCGACCAGAGACCATGCGGCCTCGGCAAAATAGTCCGCGGGGACGAAGTTCTTGTGCACCTCGGGCATGGCCGCGACGCGCACCTCGGCCTTCCCGATGCGCCGGTAGATCAACTCGAACGCGTGCATCACGTCGTACGCGGTGTGGAAATGGATGATGCGGCCCTGCGCGTAGTCGCCCAACACGATGCTCGGCCGAAGCACAACCGCGGGCAGCCCGGTGCACTGCGCCCAATCTCGCACGAGGCGCTCCGCCTGGTACTTGGTCTCCTCGTACACGTTATTGAACGCCTGCCCCGCGTCCAGTTCGTCTTCCCGCACCACGCCCTCTCGCTGGCCGGCCACGTACGCGGTGCTCACGTGCACAAGGGGACACTGCCGGCGGTCTGCGAGTTCCAAGACATGGCGCGTGCCGTCCACGTTCGTGCGTCGAATGCGGCTCTCCAGCGCGGAGTCGAAGTCGATTGCGGCCGCGCTGTGGAGCACCAGATCGATTGGGCCCAGCACGCTCGGGTCTGCGATCCCCAGGCCGGGGCGGCAGACGTCGCCGCGGATCACCTCCAGTTGGCCGGCGCCGAATTCCGCCCCCACGACAGCCAGCGCTCCCTCGGCGCGCAGCCTGGCCTCGTGCGCGTTGCGGCCCCGCGCGAGTGCGAGGATGCGCGCGCCGCGGCGGAAGGCCTCCCGGGCCAGAAAGCTGCCCACGGTGCCGGTGAGGCCGGTCATGAAAACGGTCTTGCCGTTCAGTTCCATGCGTTGCTGTCTCATGGCCCCGCGCCTCAGCCGGAATCCCGCGGAGTCTTGTCGGAGGTGGTGCGGCGCCCCTCGCGTTGACGGGATAGCCGGTTCACTGCGCGGCCTCTGCGAGCGCCGGCGTGGCGGGCAACTCTTGCCAGAGATCTCGAAAGAGGCTCATGGCCGCCTCTTCGTCGGGTCCCACCTGGTAGTGGATCGCGGAGCGGAGATAGGCCTGGCAGTAGGCCTCGTCCAAGCCGAGCCTTTGGGCCTCCTGCGCAGCGATATCGCCAATCGCGGCCACGCCCCAATCGCGAGCGTTGCGCACGAGGTCCGCCAGAGCGTCGCGCCGCGGATGGTCCGCCCGACAGGCCCATACGGCGAAGACGAAAGGCCGCCCGGTCATCTCGCGCCAGAGCTTCGCCAGGTCGTAACGGGTGGGGCCTTGGGGGGGCAGGCAAAGCGCCCGGTCGCCAATGACGACTCTGGCATCGGCCCGGCGCGCGCCTGAGGGCGGCCGCATCTCGACCTCCAAGCCGACGTGCTTGCGCAACACGATCTCCGCGAGCGCATTGGACGTGCGCGAGGCTGCGTCCCGGGCCACGGTGCGCACGCGCTGGATGGGCCGGCGGCATTCGAGCAGCACGCTCCAGACTTCATCCTTGGCGCAGACGCCGGCGTCGGGGAGCATCCGCAGCTCCTCGTGCTCGAACAGGTTCACGACGGGCACGAGCGCGGCGTCGACGCGTCCGCCGATCAGCAGCGGCGCCAACTCAGAGGGCCGGCCCTCGATGAGCCGCACCTGTGGCGCGACAGCGCTGACGCCATACACGAGGGGCGCGGAGTTGGCGTAGGTGGAAGCGGCAAACGTGAAACGAGACTTATGATCCATGGCTCGGAACGAGGCGTCGCAATGACGAATTAGCGGCATGCTTGGCTGGCGAGGACGAAGCGAAAACGCCTGCCTGCCCGCGTGACTCCCAGACTATTGATGATATCAGAAACGCTAGGCCGCGGTTACTCCTGACAGGCGGCAGACCGACTGCTAGCGAAGCTTTGCCTCAAACCGTCGAGGTGGAGCGGAATGCCTTCGCATTCCGAAGCAGGGCCCGGCAAGGGCTCGGAAGGCGTAGCCGCATGCTCCAGCATGCGGGTGGGACATCGACAACATGTGGGCGTTCCGGCCGCGATAAGCGGTTAGTGCCTTAGCCATCCGGAACTGGTATGGAAAACAAGATGTTGCGTGGTGTGCGCGCACTCTTGGCAGGGTATTGCGTATCGTAGGTATCAACGGAACTCAAGCTGAACATGCGGCCACATGAGGATGGCATTCGCGGTA
>JAJRTI010000293.1 GCA_024278415.1 Planctomycetota bacterium
CGTGCCCAAGGAGCTGGGCCCGACGCTGATGAGAATCGGCGAGGCCATTGTGTAGCCGGTGTCAGGGGACACGATGCGATTCCCGCACGTGCGGGACTTCCGCATCGCGTCCCCGCGGCCGGTTACAGCCGCAACGGATCCACGCCGTCCACGAACCGGCACGCGTCCACCAGCGCGTCCGCGTGCTTGCCAAACGCGGACGCGGTGTGGTGGATGAACGGCCCCTCCACCAGCTTGCGCTCCCAACGCGGCCAGTCGTCCACCTCCATCCACACGTACGCGTTTTGCGTCTCCGGCCCGGCGATGGTCCGGCCCGCGCCGGCCGCGAGCACGTACTCCCCGCGGTCGCCATCGAACCGCGCGACCGTGATCGGCCCGTCCTTGAGCAGCCAATGGCACGAGCCCGGGGGGATGCCAGGGAGGATCCAGTGCGTGCCGATCTTGGCGGGCGTGCCCGGTTTGGCCATGGACAGCGGCGCGGAACAGTGCCAGAGCAAAATGCCGTTGTCGTTGTCCGGGTGCCGAATCGTGAAGTCGGCGAGGAAGATGGGCTCCGCATCGAACGACGCGGCCTGGAGCAGGATCGAACTGATCGCGCCGTGGATGTCCGACTCGCACGCGACGGGATAGCCGGCGTCGCTGACTTGCGCCATGGAGAACTCGACCATCGCGCCCAGTTCGTTGCAAATGGACATGAACGACTGGAGCGCGAACGCGTCGAGGCCGCCCTGCTCGGCCATGTCGATCATCTCGTCGCTGAGCGCGAGGATGTTGAGCAGCGGCTCATCGGAGTCGAAGCCCTCGGTCTCGACCGTCTTGCGCAGCTCCGCAAGCTTGTCCTCGTACGTCGAGCGGTCCCGGCCTACCCGCGCCTTGGTCCGCGCGATGACTTCGGTGAGGTCGATGGGCAGCACCTGCACGTTGAAGCGTTCGAGCAGTTCGCTCTCGTTGACGATGGTCGTCCAGAAGAAGTCGATGCGCTGGCCGATGTGGCCGATGCGCACCCCGCGGCGGAGCTTGTTGGCCACGTTGGCCGAAGCGAGGAAGCGCATGAGGCCGTCCCGCAGCGCCGGGTCGTCGACGCGGCAGTTCTCGATGTAGGCGAAGGGCACGCCGAGCTTGTGCAGCACTTTGCTGGACGCGAGCACGCCGCAAAGGCTGTCGCGCAGGCGCGTGCCATCGGGCAGCGGGGCTTCGTCCCGCGGCCCCCAGAGCAACGTGGGCAAGCCGAGCTTCTGCGCGATGAGCGCGGTGGCGTGCTCCGTGCCGAAGTTGCAGTGCGGCAGGAACAGCGCGTCCGCGCCGGCTTCGGCCAAGCACTTCACGGCCGGCTCCACGTCGTCGAGGCCGCGAACGATGCCGTCAGCCACCGCCTCGTCGATGCCCGCGAACGGCACGCCCCACTCGCACAGCCGCTGCTCGATCATGGCCTTGTATCGCTTCGCGTCCTCGTGGCTGAACACGAACTTGCCGATGGGGCAGAGGCCGAGGGTGGGGACGCGAGGGCTATTGGGAAACACTTGGTTTTCTCCACATTCCAGGATCCGGTGCATCGGGGCCAAGATTACCGCGCTGCTGGAGGCAAGTCAATTCGCCGAAGGACGCGTTAGCGCCTTCACCATCAGCAACCGCGATGGAAAGCAAGAAGTTGCCCGCCCGGAGCGGACCCCGAGGCATCGGGACCGTCCGTCGGAACGCGAAGGCGTTCCGCTCCGGGGTTGCGGGCGAAGCCCGCCTTGTTCGCTCAAAAGGTCGTTGAGTTGGGCTGTGGCCGGTGGTACAATCATGCGTGGAGTCATTGTGGCCGTTAGTCACGCACTGCGTATCCACACGAGGGATGTTGCGATGGCACAGATGTTGAGCATCAAGTTGAGCGACGAGGTGTATGACGCGATCAAGCGCCAGGCGCAGGCGATCGGGGCATCGCCGGCAGCCTTGGCGGCAAGGTGGCTCCAGCAGAAGTGCGTCATGCCAGAGCCGAGTCATGGAGAACCTCCAGGCCACGTGCAAGCCGCGCGGGAGCGATTCGAAAGCCACTTTGGTGAAGTCAATCTGGGCCACCCGACCGGCGCGGACAACGACAGTATTGACGCCGATCTCGCAATGGAGTACGCAAGCAACCACGGGGGGGATTGATGCTGCTCGACACGTCAGGGCTTCTCTGTCTACATCATGAGGCAGAGCTGTATCACCGCGAGGCGTGCCAGGCGTATAGGGTAGGCAGGGCTCGGCTGACACACAGCTACGTGCTGGCGGAGTTCATCGCGCTTGCCACCGCACGCGGCTTGCCTCAACACAAGGCGATCGCCTTCATCCTCGACCTCATCGCCAACCCTGACATCGAGACGGTGTGGGTCGACATGGAACTCAATCAGCGCGCGCTCGATCTCCTCCGAGATCGACCCGACAAACGCTACTCCCTCTGCGATGCTGTGAGCTTCGTGCTCATGCGCCGGCGTGGCATGGGCGAAGCGCTGACAACGGATCACCACTTTGAGCAGGAGGGAATCGTGAAGCTCCTGGGATAGGCCTCCTCCTGCGCGTGGGGCACACGCATGCGGGCTCTACTTCATCGCGCCACTTGTCCTGTTCTTGCTGTTCGGTATCGCCGCAAGTGCTGCCGCTCAACCATGTCGGAGGCGATTGGCTCAGGTTTCCCTGTACCGCCATGAACCCACAGACCTGATGGAGCAGAAAATGGCCCCCCGATCGCCTCGCGTCACCCGCCGCCAATTCATCGCCTACACCGCCGGCGGCATCGCCACGCTTGCGCTCCCCAACATCGGCCGCGGGGGCGAGCGCGGGCCGCTCCGCTTCGGCTTGGTTGCGGACTGCCAATAGGCTGAACACTAACTTGCCGATGGGGCATAGGCCGAGTGTGGGGAGGCGAGGGCTCATCGTCTGCATGGCGTGGTCCTCCTATGGTGAGGCGACCTCACCAAGCTATCGCGCGAAAGATGGCAGGTCTATGCGCATGCAGCCCAGCATCGGAGACCTTTCAGCCGTACTGGGAGCGATGTCCAGAAGAATGTGTGCCAGTGAGCCTCAGGGCGCCGTGGATTGTCATTCTGAGCGAAGCGAAGAATCTCCGGGCGAGGAGGAGACTCTTCGCTTCGTTCAGAGTGACAGGAAAGTAGCGGTTTGGTAGCAAACACTCCATGTGTGGATAGCGAAGGCGCCAGTACGGCTGAAAAGTGTCCAGCATCAGTATTGTGGTTCTCGCCATGGGAGTGGTAGAATGGCTTCTCACAATGGACCTCGCTGAGCGGAAGGGAGGTGGCACAATGACACTGAGACTTGAGTTGACACCCGAACTTGAAGAACGCCTCAGACAAGAGGCGTCTAAAGATGGGAAGCCTGTCGATGTGTATGCGCTCGAGTTGATTGGCCGACGTATCGGCACAAACAGCCAGCACGGGGACTTGGCAGCGCTCCTTGAGTCGTGGATCACGGATGGCGATGCGGAGGAGCAGAAGGAAACGGGGGACTTCCTGGTGCGCGCACTTGACGAAGACCGTCCGTCCAGCAGGCCGCTGTTCCCGCCCGAACTCAAGGGAGTCACGTGGTGAATGGCGTTGTCCTGCTCGACGCTGGGCCGCTTGGTCTCGTGACAAACCCGAGGCGTTCCCCACAAAGCGTGGCGTGCGCACGGTGGCTTGGCAAGGCCTCTGCGGCCGGCGCCAGGATCGTGGTGCCGGAGATCGCTGACTACGAGGTGCGGCGCGAGTTGCTGCGGGCAAAGAAGGCGCGTGGCCTGGCATATCTGGACGCACTGATTGGTAAGGTCTCGTATCTGCCCATCACAACCGAAGCCATGCGGCGAGCCGCGGAGTTCTGGGCACAGACCAGACAGCATGGGCGGCCTACTGCCAGCGATAAGGCCATCGACGCGGACATGATTCTGGCAGCACAGGCAATCACCATGGGGGAACGGGCGCTTGTCGTCGCCACCACGAACGTCGGTCACCTGGCGCATTTCGTGCGAGCCGCGCTCTGGATCGATATCACGATGTAGTTGCCGAAAGCCAGGAACACAGATGAATCGAGAATTACTACCTGCCCGCCTCGCCGTCACCCGCCGCCAATTCATCACCTACACCGCCGGCGGCATCGCCACGCTGGCGCTCCCCAACCTAAGCCGCGGTGGCGA
>JAJRTI010000294.1 GCA_024278415.1 Planctomycetota bacterium
CGAAGCTGCGGCTGCTGCGGGTGGCGATCTGGGAGCATCGATTTAAGTGCAACTCGTTCCCAGTCCCCAACGTGGCCAAAAAAGCCGACGCCCTGCTCCGATACCTTGCAACCGCTGCATAAGTGCGAAACTATAGACTAGTTTTGGCACACCATTCGCGTGTGCGCCCGCGCCGGCTCGCCAGAAATTGTGGGTAAAGGGCAGGGGGACGCCCCGTGAGGCTTAGCATCCGTCGCCAGGGATCGCGCGCCTCCATCTGGACGCCTTGAGGCCGCCGGCGCGAGGAGCTATCATGCCCGCCATGCCCAGCCTGACTCATTTCCTAATCCGGCGCTACGCGAGTCTTAATACATCCGACGCCTCGCACATGCGCGCGCGGTACGCCACGCTCGAAGCCGCGACCAGCGTCCTGTTCAACCTGGTCATCTTCGTCCTCAAGTTCGCCCTTGCCAACGTCTCCGGCAGCATCAGCCTGCTCGCGGACGCGTTCCACACGTTGGGCGACTTGGTCAGTTCCGGCGTCGTCTGGTTCGGCGCCCGCGCCGCGTGCAAACCAGCGGACCAGCGCCACCCATTCGGCCACGGCCGTGCGGAGCCCATAGCGACGCTTGTCATCGCCATGCTCTTGGTGGTTGCCGCGATCGAGTTCGGCCGCGTCTCCTACCTCCGCGTTTGTGCGCCGCAGCCTATTCGGGCCGGCTGGATTGTCATCACGGCGATGGCGCTCTCCATTGTCGCCAAAGAGTGGCTGGCGCGGTTCTCCGGCTACTTGGGGCGTGAGTCCGGATCTCCCATGCTCGAAGCGGACGCCTGGCACCACCGCAGCGACGCGCTCGCGGCCGCGCTTGTCGTCGTGGCGGCCATCGCCTCCCGCTATGGCTATCACCGGGTCGATGGCGTGCTTGGCTTGGGCGTGGCCGCGCTCATCGGCTTGGCCGGCCTGCAAATGGGCTGGAAGATGATGAGCGTGCTCCTCGGCGAAGCGCCAGACACGGAGACAATCGCCGCCATCGACGCGGCAGCTTTCAGCGTCCGCGGGGTCCGGGCCGTCCATGATGTGCAAGTGCACGACTACGGCTCCCGCAAGCACGTCTCGCTCCACGTCGAGGTCGCGCCCCATGCCAGCACGCAGCAGTCCCACGACACGGCCACCGCGGTCGAGAACGCCATCCAGACGCGCTTGAACATGGAGGCGGTGGTGCACGTCGATCCTGCCCAGCGGGGTCAGACGCAGCCCCACCTTGCGATCGTCCGCGACGCGCTCGAACGCGCGGTTCAGTCCCATGATCCGGTGAAAGGCTTCCACGGCCTGCACTGCGTCCAGGACGCGCACGGCACGTACTGCGAACTGCACATGCAGTTCGACCCCCGCTTGCCTCTCAGCGAATCCCACGCGCTCGTGCACGACATTGCAAGCCACATCGCGCAAGACACCGGCGTGCCCAAGGTGAACATCCACGTGGAGCCGGCTGAGGAAGCTGAAGAACCACCCCAGGGCGGCTCGCCATGACCGCCCCCCGACTTTGCCCCATGTCCCTCGCGTTTGGCGTCGCTCTATCCGCCATAGGAGGCCTCCCCATGGCGCAAGCCAAGACGGACCGCGTCGTGACGCTCTCAAGCATCTGCCTCCTCGACGGCGAGCAGTACCGCACGCAGGACTACGTGCTCGCCCAAATCGCGGCCGCGTGCCGACGCGGCCGGCCCGACCTCGTTGTGGCGCCGTTCACGCCGTTCCTATCGTTTCGCCAATCTGTGGCCAAGCGCGATCTGGCTCCTTTCGCGAAACTCGCCAAGCGATCCAAGACGTACCTCGCCGTCGCCATGACCGAGCACGGCCGCGGCGCCAAGACGTACTCCACCTCCATCCTTTTCGATCGCGCCGGCGAGATCGTCGGCAAGTACCGCAAATCCCACGCACTCCCGGACGACAAGATCGCTCTGGGAGATGAACTTCCTGTGTTCAGGACGGACTTCGGATTAATCGGGCTTACCCTCGGCACGGACTTCTACTTCCCCGAAATCTACAACGTGCTGCGCATGAAGGGCGCGGAGGTGCTCGTGTGGCAACACTACCCCGAACGCTTTCGCGAGCACTACCAGTGGCGGCCGCTGCTCAAGGCCCGCTGCATGGACAGCCACGCGCACCTCATCGCCGCGATGTTCTCGGACCCGCGCAACTACATCACCAACCGCTATGACAGCGGCATGCAGGGCGCGGCATGGGGACGCAGCATGGTGCTCAACCGCGTGGGAACGCCGGTGGCCGACACCGGCTTCGAGGACGGCGTGGCGACGGCCATCGTGAACCTGGACAAACGCAAGCAGCCCACCGGCGAGATCTGGTGCCGCTCGGAGAATGTCTTCTTCTGCAACAGCGTCGGCGACCGCACCGCGTTCAAGCCCATTGCCCAGCCCTGGCGCAAGCCTAAGCTGCCGAAGTATGGGAAGCGCACTGCGCGCGTCGCAATTGGCTACTTCTGGGCCAAGGACATGTGGCGCGACACGAAGCGCCCCGAAGCCATGCTCCGCGTGCTCGATGAGGCCGCCAAGTGCAAGCCCGACGTGGTACTGCTCTCAGAGATGAGCGCGCGCGAGGACAACGCCATGACACGGGAAGCGCGTGCTGCGGTCGCCCAACGCGCCCGCGAGATGAAGAGCTACATCATCATCGGCGGCGTGAGCTTCTGCAAGGATCCTCTCAGCGTCGCCCGCGTGTGGGACCGCGACGGCCAAGAGGTCTTCGAGGAGCCCATCTACTGGACCAAGGGCTTCCCTGAGATCAAGGTGTACGACACCGACTTCGCGCGCATCGGCATCCACACCTGTGGCGACCTCTACACCGGCGAGATCGACCGCGTGCTCGCGCTCAAGGGCGCGGAAATCATCTTCGACCCCAGCCAGATGTGGGGAGCGGACGGTTGGCACAACGAGATGATGCTGCGCGCCCGCGCGATCGACAACGGCGTGTGGGTCGCCTGTGCGCATTGGGTCACCTCCGATCCCGGCCTGCGCAGCCTCATCATCGACCCCTACGGCAAGGTCCTTGCCGCGTCGCAGTTCCAGAAGACTGGCGTGATCCACGTGGACGTAGACTTCAACGACTTGAAGGTCTACTACGAGGGCCGCAAGGCCAAGCAGCCCAAGCGCGGCAAGGTGGGCATCCCCTCCTACTACACCGAGGACATCCCCGAACAGAAGCGCGGCTGGCGGGACATGATCTTCTCGCGCAGGCGCCCGGAACTCTACAGCATCATCCCCACCGTGAACGACGTAATCATGAAGTATCGGCCAGAGAAGGGGCCGTATTAGCGAAGCTTCGCAGGGTTGTGCATGGGCCAGAACATCGGCTTGCATTGCTTGTCAGAGCGACTTGCAAAACCCCAATAGGCCGAGGCCTCGCGCCTAACATCGTGCATGGCGGAGGTGTCGAACGTGGCGCCGCCGAGATGCGAGCGCGGGAGCGCTCCGCTTGTAGTGGCGGCCGTCAGGGCGCCCTCTGCGCCGCTGGCGATTCGCCACCCGAGCGGAAGGCCCTCACGGGCCTACTACAAACGCGACGTCGCCGGCTTGCGGCGCCACAGCACAGGTAGGACAACTGGGGTTTTGCAAGTGGCTCTGTCAGTCTGAGCACAGCGAAGAATGACAGGCAAGGAAGTCTCCACGTCGGCCGCAATTCGATCACCCGCTAATGTCATGTCACGGCTGAGGTGTCGAACTCCGCGCCACCGCAGTGCGACCGCGGGAGCGACCCGCTCGTAGTGGCGACCGTCAGGGCGCCCTCTGCTCCGATGGCGAATCGCCACCCGAACGGAAGGCCCTCACGGGCCAACTACATGCGCTACCGAACCCGCTTGCAGTCGCGTCGTGTTCCTCCTGCCCCCCCTGCCACGCACGCTTGGGCGGGGTGACAGCACGGGCATGACACGACACTAGACGGCGGGGTAATCCCGCCGCACCAGCGCCTCAGCCTCCTCGGGCGTGGCGATCTCGCCCTCCAGTTGCGCGCTCTCGACGGCCGAGAGAATGTCTTTGAATATCCGGCCAGGCGTGTATCCCATCTCGATCAGCCGGCGGCCGTCGATCAGCGGCTCCGGCCGCAGATCCTCCTCGGACAGCTCCGCAAGCTTCTCCTTGCAGAAGCGCCACTTCGCCAAATCGCCGTGGCTCGCGACACAATCGACGCGGTGCAGTTCAAGCAGATCGGCGAAGTGCTCTTCCCGCAGCAGACGCTTGAGCTTGCCCTGGCGCATGTCGAGCACGTTCATGAAGCGCATGTGGTTTTCGACCAACCACGCGATCTTCTCCGTCTGCGCGTTCGAGAACTTCAGCCTGCGGCACATCTCGCGCGCGATCGCCCCCCCCTTCTCGTCGTGGCCGTGGAATCGCAGCCTCTCCTTCTGCTCCATCGTGGCCGGTTTGCCCACGTCGTGCAACAGCACCGCCATGGCCAGCTCCGCGCTCGGCGCGTCAAGCGCGTCGAGGCAGAGCAGCGTGTGGGTGAGCACGTCGCCTTCAGGGTGAAACTCAGGGGGTTGCGGCACGCCGTCCATCGCGGCCACTTCCGGCAGAATCACGGCCAACGCTGCTATGTCCATGAGCAGGCGGATGCCGCGGCTCGGGCCTCCCTCAGTGAGGATACGCACCAGCTCCTCGCGGATGCGTTCTGCGCTCACCGTCCCGATGTTGGGCGCGACTTGCTTGGCGGCCTTCAACGTCGCGGGGTCGATGTCGAACCCAAGGCGGCACGCGAACCGCACCGCGCGCAGCACGCGCAGCCGGTCCTCCTCGAACCGCTCGACCGGATCGCCGATGCACCGCAGGACCTTGGCCGCAATATCCGCTTGGCCGCCCACGTGATCGATGACCGCATCGCTCACCGGATCGTAGAGCATGCCATTGATCGTAAAGTCCCGGCGCAGCACGTCGTGCACCGCGTCGCAGAAGTGCACCTCCGCCGGCCGGCGGCCATCCAGGTATTCGCCATCGGCTCGGAATGTGGCGACCTCGAATTGCTCGCCGCCCACGAGCACGATCATGACCCCAAAATGTGCGCCCACCGCGAGCGTGCGCGGGAACAGCCGGCCCACGTCGCCAGGCCGCGCGTCGGTCGCGATGTCGATATCTTTGGCCTGTCGGCCCATGAGCATGTCGCGCACACACCCGCCCACAAAGTAGGCTTGGAACCCTGCCTCCCGCAGGCGCAGCACAATGTGCTTCGCGGTTTTAGCGGCGCTCTCACTCATGGGCAGGTTCGGGCTTGTCTCCTCCGCCGAGCGCTTGGTTGACCACCGCGTTCGCTTCCTCGACTGCGCGGTTGAACTGGTCGCGGAACGCGGCGTAGTAGAACTCGGTCTGGTAGTAGCACTTGGCCACCGAATCATCAATGAGGTAGAACTTTTTGGATCGCTCACCGCGCTGGCTTTTGGGGAACGACGGGAAGAGGAGATTCCGCCCGACCTTAAAACTGCTCAAGCGCAGCGCCTCGGTGGGGCTGTTGATCTTGATCAGCTCCTTCATGATCAGCGCGGTCTTCAAGCGCTCGATATCATCTTCGCTGCTGATTACGATCGCGTACTGATTGGGCGTATTCAACCCATGCAGCAGCTTCTCGACCTTCTGCTTGCGGTCTTTCTCATCCGTCCACGCCCCTAGGCTTTTGACCTCGACGCGGCCCACGGGCCGGCTGTACAGGTTGGTCCCTTCTGTGCGCTTGGAAACGTCGTACACAATCGTCAACACTTTCGAGGATCGGTTGATGCTTCTGGCAAAGAAGCCGGCCTCGATGGCGTCGAGTTCTTTGGCCAGGAAGCGGATCTCGAAGCCCGTGGACTTCGCCTCGTTTTCGTTGAAGAAGATAATCTGCCGCGCTTCGATCTTCTCCGGCAGTTCGAGGCGCTTGATGATCTCGTAGAGTTGGCGGCGCACGAGCACGCCCTCGCCCGGCACGCGCTCGTGTGTGAACGCCGCGATCTTCGGGTTGTCCTCAAGGCTCGGGTCCAATTCTATCGCCTTCTCGATGCGCTTCCGGATGCCTGTGAACACGTCGCTCTCGTACAGGAAACGCAAGTCAAACACGTCCTCGGTCCGGAGGCGATAGGAGCTGCGGAAGAGGCGGCTTCCCATGGTGTCGAAATCGTCCGAATCCTTGGGCACGATGTAGCTGAAGTTCGTGATGTTCTGCGGCACGATATGCGGCGTAATCACGATGATGACTTCCGAACGCACGCTCCGAGATGTGCGGCTAGAGAACAACTTGCCCATCAACGGGATCCTGGAGATAAACGGCACGCGGTCCTCCACCTCGTTCTTGTCCTTGGCCACCAGGCCGCCGATGATGAAGGGCGTGCCATTGGTGACGCGCGCCTGAGTCTGGACGATGCGTGTGTTGATGAAGGGCGCGAGTTCGATCTGTTTGCTGGTGTCGTTCGGATCGGCCGCGGTCAGCTTGTCCTCTGGATCCTCTGAACTCACGATCGCCTCGATCTGCATCGAGACCTCGCGGTCCTCCCGGCCGATGCGGGGCTTGATGTTGAGCACGATTCCAATGGGAAAGTACTCGATGTTCAGCGTGCTCGTGCGCGTAGTGATGACGTTGCTGAGGATGGGGATTTCCCGGCCCACGCGAATGCGCGCCTGGCGGTTGTTCAGCGCGAGTACAGAAGGTTTGGAGAGAATCTCTGCGGTTCCGTTGCGCAGCAATGCCTTCAGCGTCGCCTTGAATGTCCTGACTTTGGGGCCACTGGCCGAGTCGTCAAAGGTGAAAGCCAGCGGGCGCCGCGTATTGCCATCGACGGTCTCGTCCTGGAACGTGAGATCGATCTTGCCGCCGGAACGCAACTCGACGCGGCTAAAGCCAAGGCCCAACTCCTTGAGACCGTTCTCCGAGACCTCGATCACCATGCACTCGATGACAATCTGCTGGGCGGGCAGGTCGATCGTCTGCATGATGCAGTTCTTGAGCGCGTAGAGAGAGGCCATGTCCGCGGGGTCGTAGATCACGACGAGACGCTGCTGCGGGTCGGCAACCGTGACTTCCGGCATTTCCCTGCCGCCGATGTCTGGGGTGACCGAGACGTTGAGCCGGCCCGTCGCCCTGCTTTTGGGCTTCTCCTTCAGCCACGTCTGCTCCGCGTCGATCAGTCGCGCCACCACCGGCAGGTTCACCTCCTTGGCCTGCACCGGGTCAAACAGCTTCGACAGCACCGTGCGGCCATCGGACGCGGTGCGGAACTTGGTCTCCTTGTACTCGATGACCGTATAGCCAAGCAGCTTGAGCATGGCCAATGCACGATCGACTTTGATGTATCGGAGTTGAAGGGTCTCCATATCGAACCGCCGCAAGCCGAGCTTCTTCTGCTGGGCGACGAGGAGCTTGTCGCCCTCCGCGAGTTTGGCGAGGAGCTTGTCGTAGTCGGCCAGCGCCTCCTTCGCAGATCGGCCCCGCCCGGAAGCGGCCACGACAACGTGCACGCCCAAGCGCGTCAGGCCGCGCCATCCCATCTCCAAGGTCTGCCGCCCCGCGCGGGTTGTCTTCTCGAAGAAGCGCCGTGTGGGCAAGTCCGTGCCCGATGCGAGCAGCCACTCCCCCCGATCGGCGGCGCCTTCCTTGTACCCGAACTCATACACGATCGCGAGCGCTGTCGACTCGACCAACTGCTTGGCCTCACCCAGCGAGAGGTTCGGGAACTTGAGCATCTTCATGCTAGTGAAGTCCCGCACGGGCGGCGCGGCCTTTTTCGCGGGCGCCGGCGGGGCCGGCTTGGCGGCCGGCGCCGGCTTCTTCTGGGCAGCCGCGCCCAACGTAGCGCCCGCAACGAAACAGACGGCAAGCTGAACGGAAACGAGCCATCGGACTGGCGACATAGGGGGATCCTCCTGAGCCTATCAAGCACCGGCCGCCTGCCCACCAGTCATGCGTCGTCAGGGCGCCGCGAAGACACGGTTGGCGGTCGGCAAGACTCTAAGTCATGGACAGCGGGTTGTCAAGAAAACGGGGTCTTCGACGCTGGGTGTTCGATTTCGATTCGCGTTGTGCCTGCAAACACCCAGAACAAGCCAGGGCATCACGAGTGCGCCACAACAGGCAGGGACCAACCATGGCAGACGCGTGCCAAGCCACGATGCCAGGCCAGAAACACTCGCGCCTGTGGCCGCGGCGAGCCGCATCCTCAACGCTTCGTGGTCTCCTCGGAGACACACACTGTGACTCTCTGGGTGACTACGGTTCGTCTTGGGAAATGCGCGGGGAAGAGGGGAGGATTCCCACGTATGTGCAAGTCATTGTTCTACTACCACTTACGCTCCCACCCAGACAGAACCAACGACGGCATGGGATTTGATCTACGGCCTCCGACATACACAGTCACCTTCATTTCTAATGCCACATTGCCGCTAACGTTGCGATCATGACCCACACCACTCGAACTCGATACGCTTGTGAAGTGAGCAAGCCCC
>JAJRTI010000295.1 GCA_024278415.1 Planctomycetota bacterium
GCGAAGGTGCTCCACGTGCGCCGGCCCGACGAGAAGCCGGCCGATGGCGCGACGTGGAACTTCCCCGCGTGCCGGCAGGGCACGCTCACCCTCCGCATCATGCTGAACCCAGGCGGCGCCGGCGGAAGCCTCGCACTCACCGACCGCATGTTCGAGCCCTGCGACGACAACGGCGAGCGGCTCGCGGCGTTCGTGTTCCCCATGCCTGGCGATGGCACGCGGCTCGCCGCGGGCGAGTGGCACACGGTCGAGTGGCGATGGAATCTCTCGCAGCGCACGTGCCGCGTGCTCGTGGACGGCGCGGACGCTGGGCGGCTCCAGCAGAGGCACGACGCTCCCCACGGCCTCTCTTACCTGCGCTTGCGGTCCACGGCAAAGGGTGTCGACCGCGCGGGGTTCTTCGTGGAGTCCGCTGCCGTGGTCGCCGGCCCACAGGACTAATCGTTTGGCTGTCTCTGTGGCCGGAGTGCTTGACGTTGGGCGCTCGCAGAGGTATGCTCGGAGTGCAATGGATGGTAGTGCACGCTGGAGAGAAACAGTGGCAGCAAGCGTCCAAACAAGAGAGCAAATCGCGGCAGTCCTTCTGCGGAACCGCGAGCGGATTCGGGCGCTTGGCGTGAAGCGTCTTGGGCTATTTGGGTAGTTTGTGCGCGGGGACCAGACTCCGGACAGCGACGTGGATCTTTTGGTGGAGTTCGAGGCGGGGCAGAAGAGTTTCGACCACTTCATGGCGCTGTCGGCCCTGCTGGAGGAAGTACTGCGGCGCCGCGTCGAACTCGTTACGACGGAGGGGCTGAGCCCTCATCTCGCGCGACACATCTTGAAGGAAGTGGAGTATGTCGCGCTCGCCGCTTGAGTACTTACGCCACATGCTGGACGAGGCGCTGTTCCTCCAGTGTCATGCAGTAGGCGCTGATCGGGAGGGCTTCCTGCGCGACGAGATTGCCAAGCGAGCGTTCGCCCGGAGCATCGAGATCATTGGTGAGGCCGCGAAGCAGATCCCTGAGGAGTTTAGGCGCACCTACCCGGAGGTCGAGTGGCGCGCCATGGCCGGCATGCGGGACAAGGTCATACACCACTACTTTGGGGTAGATTACGAAATCGTTTGGGATGTAGCCGTCAGCAAAGCGCCGGTCCTCGCCCAGCAGCTCGAACGCATCTTGCAGATCGAGCATGGTGCATAGGGTTGCTGTTATGGCCGCGCCTTGATCTCTCGCCGCGAGATCAGCACAATTGCGCGCGTCCTGCCGCGGCCGCGATGTGCTTTCGTCACCGAGACCGCGGCGTCGCATTCTGGAGCCCCATCATGCCCAACATGCCCCTCCGCATCGGACTCATCGGAGTCGAGCACCGCGCCCTGATGGCCAGCAACTGGCAAGACGATCCCCGCGCCGAGGTCGTCGCCGGTTGTGACATCGACGACGAGTTCCTCGACCGCTTCAAGGAAAAGTACAAGGACACCGTCGCGTTCACGTGCCACGACTACCGCGACCTCGTGGCCCGTGACGACGTTGACGCGGTGGGCGTGTTCACGCGCGACAACCTGCACGCGGAGCACGCGATCGCCGCGCTCGAAGCCGGCAAGCACGTGTTCTGCGAGAAGCCCATGGCCATCACCACCGAGGACTGCGACCGCATGCTCGAAGCCTGGCAGCGCGCGGGCACGCGCTTCATGGTGGGCATGAACATGCGGTACACGGACAGCTTTCTTGCGCTCAAGGACGTGCTCGACTCCGGCCAGATCGGCGAGGTGAAGGCCGTGTGGGTGCGCCACTTCGTCGGGTTCGGAGGCTACGCCTACTTCCACGACTACCGCGCCAACCGCCAGGGCTCGACCGGGCTCCTGCTCCAGAAAGCGAGCCACGACATCGACATGATCCACTTCCTCACAGGCCGTTACACCAAGCGTGTGACGGCCATGGGCGCGCTCGATTTCTTCGGCGGCGACAAGCCGAACGACCTGGTGTGCGAGGACTGCGGCGAGAAGGACACTTGCACCGAGTTCAGCACGCGCGAGAAGAAGACCATGTGTTGCTTCCGGCAGGAGGTGGACGTGGAGGACCACAGCATGGTGCTCATGGACTTGGGCGACGTGCGCGCGTCGTACGTCCAGTGCCACTACGCGACCGAGACGAACCGCAACTACCTGTTTATTGGCACGAAGGGCAAGGCCGAATTGTCGGGCAACGAGATCACGATCACGACGCAGCGCGCGAACAGCACCAAGGCGCGGGCGGACTCGCGCTTCGCGACCGCGACCATACAAGTCGGCAAGGCCCAAGGCGGCCACGGAGGTGCGGACCCGCGCATCTGCCGGCAGTTCGTCGACCACGTGCTCGACGCCGCGCCGACCGTGGCCACCCCCCAAGGCGGGCGCATGGCCGTCGCGGTCGGCTGCGCGGCCACGTATTCGATTCGGAATGGGAACGTGCCGGTGGAGATCACGCCCTGTCCGGTATGAGTGCGCGCCGCCGGCGGGCTCTTGCGCCGCGCGCGCGGGGCTGTTAGTGGTCTTGTAGCGTTCCATGCTTTAGCCGGGTGCTTCTCTAAGCGTTGTCGCGCTGGAAGCCGCCAAATGGCTTTTCTTCAGATCTGCCGGCTTCACGGCAGGAGGTGCAAGATGCGATATTTACTGATACCCATGCTCTTATCTGGCCTTCTCTATGCGGCGGAGTCCGGAACTCAGCCCAAGACAGTCTATGGCCTAGATGGCAAATGGGTCACGGACTACAAACGGGCCCTGGCGTCGGCCAAGGCCAACGACAAGCTGATCCTTGCCAACTTCACCGGCAGCGACTGGTGCCCTTGGTGCATGAAGCTGAAGGAGGAAGTGTTCAGCGACTCGGAGTTCGAGGCGTGGGCGAAGGGACGCGTGGTTCTCCTGGAGGTGGACTATCCGAGAAGGAAGCCTCAGAGCGAAAGCCTCAAGGCCCAGAATCGAGAGCTTGCCACGAAATACAAGATCGGTGGATTTCCCACCGTTCTGGTGATCGACAAGGGCGAGAAGGTGCTACGTCAGTGGGGCTACTACCCGGGCGGTTTCGAGAAGTGGGTGGATGGCATGGTCAAAGGCGGACCAGGCTTGGAGTCGCTGAAGCGCTAGTAGCGCTTGGACCACTGTGGCCTGCGACAGCGACAGGATCGCATCGTCTCCAGGCAGCGGATGCCGCTGAGCCCCCGCATGCGCCCAGCATGCGGGGGTCTTGCGGACGTAGCCGCGTGCGGCAGCATGGGGGGGAGGGCATGGGCATGTAGCCGCATGCGCCTGCATGCGGGATTCTGGCGGATTCGAAGTCTTCTTGCGTTCGCCTCGTCGTTCGCGGTGCGGCGGACGGATGGGAGCAAGAGTTGTGGTAGGGGAGCATCGTCAGAAGGAGGGGAGGCAAAAGTCTTGGGGCTCGGAGAAGGCAGTCGCGTGAATCTTGCCGCGACAACGGGTAGAATCCCGCCTTACGATCAGGGAATACGAAGTCGGATGCTTCGCGGCCGAGCCTGGAACGCGAGGCGAAAACCGCCGCAGGCGGACCCCTCGTGTCCCCGAGCAAGCACTGACAAGGAGCCTACCCCGTTGACGCACACCACACTCTTCGCCCTCCTCGCCCTGTCTGCATGTGTCTCCGCGTTCGCCCTGGACGTGACGGTCGCGCCCGCTGAAATCGTGGAGGTGAAGGGCGAGAAGCTGCGCTTGGCCGCGGCCGCGCCGCATAGTTGGAGCCGCGGCACGAAGCTCAAGCAGCTCCAGCACCTCGGCCCGGGCCGCGGCGTGCCGGCCAACGGCGCGATCGACCCTGACAGCGTCGTCGTGCGCCAGGGCGGCCGCGTACTCGTGCGCGGCAAGGACTACCTGCTCGATCCAGTGTGGGGCTCCCTTGGCATCGGCCCAGACCCGTCCGTGACGACCCGCGACTTGCTCACGGTCGACTACCGCTTCTCCCTGCTCCGCGTGGACTCGCTCGTGCGCTCCGCGGACGGCCAGGAGGTCGTGCGCCAAGGCAAGAGCCGCCTCTTCGCGCCCGAGCCGCCGGCGCTCAAGCCGGGCGAGACGCGCATCGCCAACATTTTCGCCGACTACTTCTGCGACGGCTCGAACGCCGACGTCTTCCCCATCACCGAGACCCCGGACCAGGCGGAGACCGCGACAACGGCCGGCCGCATCCCCAAGACCTTGGCCAAGATCAAGGCCGGCGGCCCGGTCCGAATCGCCTGCTGGGGCGACAGCGTCACCACCGGCGGCGATGCGAGCGACCGCAGCCGCACCGCGTACGTGGCCGTATTCCGCAGCCGGCTCAAGGCCAAGTTCCCCGACGCGGACATCACGGTCAAGACCATCGCGGTGGGCGGGTCGAACTCGCGGTTGTGGCTCTACCCGGAAAAGTACAAAGACTCGGAAAACCCGCGCATGCAGTGGTTCGTGAAGCAGTGCCGGTGGGATCTCATCGAGCAGTTCAAGCCGGACCTGGTGACCCTCGAGTTCGTGAACGACGCCGGGCTCGCGAACAAGCAGGTCTTCGACCCGGTGTATAATGACATTCTCAAGCGCATCACCGGCTTGGGTGCGGAGATCATCTTGATCACCCCGCACTTCACCATGCCGGGCATGATGGGTTTCAAGAACGTGCGCGAGCCGGAGAAGCGGGGCTACGTCGCACAGTTGCGCCGCTTTGCCGAAGAGCACCACCTCGCGCTCGCGGACGCATCCGCGCGCTGGGGCCATCTGTGGAAGGAAGGCCTGCCCTACGTCACGCTCCTGCGCAACGGCATCAACCACCCCGACGACCGCGGCCACGCGATCTTCGCGGACGAGTTGATGAAATGCTTCGCGGAGTAGAGATGAGGGCATAGGCAAAAAGGCGGCGCGCCCCTCGGCCGATCAGAGTGGCAGGTACTCGATTCTGCCCTGCCACTCCTCGGCCTGCGATGCGGACCAGATTAAGACGAGGCTTTCGGCGACGGCGCGGGTTGGGCGAGATTGAGGCACAAGGAAGAGACCAGCCATGCGTCGTCCTGAGGCCACGCGCTCCTCCGCGTGGCTCTTCATGGTATTGGCGTCATGGGACACAATGGCCCACCCATGAGCCGCGGCGAAGTCGAGGACACCCTGATCAGTCGATCCCGACAGACCCAACTCCACCACTGACGTGATTTCGATTGACGGCTCTATGCGCTGCACTGCGCGCACGATCTCCCGACGCAGGTCTTCATCCGCTAGAACACAAAGCGGGCTTCACCCGCAACCGAAACGGCACGCGCGGCGCGCCTTTTTGGAGTGCGCCGGCAGAGCCCGCCGCAAGGCGGGCGGCGACGGCGCTTTTGCTGCATGCGCGCGGCTTGCGCGAATTTGCGTTCTCGTGGGCATGCGCGCACTGCCGAGGAAAAGCGGCGTCAAGCCGCCGCACTCCAAAGCGCCTCGCCGCGGCCCGTACGCCGCAAACCGAACGCCCGTAACGCCTCGTCCCGATGGCGCGCTGTGCAGAGAGCCTACGCAACTTCTTGTTTTTCGTCGAGGTTCCGAAAGTCTAAGGCACTAACGGCGCTCATCCGGCCACCTGCGAGGAGGCCCTATTGGCCACGATACGCCCGATCAGATCCCCGTTCTTGGACACGCTCTCATGGCGAAGTTCTTCCCAACGTTCGCCCTGTTGCTGCATGTACCGGTCAATCTCGGCCCGGTTGTGGAGGTAGAACGCGATGGCTCCGTGGATCTGTTCGAGGCTCAGGCTGGGGAACGACGCCGCTATCTCCTCAGCGCTCTTGCCTTCCGTCCAAGCGTGGACGACCGAGTCGAGAGACACCCGGCTGCCAGCGATGCGCCACCCGCCACTCGGGGTCGTGATGGCGTACTCGGTTGTGATCTCTGCCATTGTTCGTACCTCAGTGGCCGTTCGTTTTGCAGTCCATGCCTTTTTCACATTCCTGTGCCTCCGCTCAAGCATCCGCCTATTCCTCCCAAATTCGCCGCTGACCTGCCCGCGAGGGAGGAGCCGACTATGCTGCCCAGGACCACGAGTTTCCCCAGAATTTCCACCCGTCCTCCCGCAAGCCTGCCGTCCCCGGTTTCTTACAACGATTGTTATGTACACGGGGCCGTGCGGGACGCGCGGGTCATTTGTAGTAGGGCGATTGATCGCCCGTTTTTCAGCGTTACTGACGGGCCATGAATGGCCCTACTACAAGCCAGCGGCGTCTGCCGCTCGGATCAGCAAATCTCATGGGGAAACTCCTGGCACCGGACCGCTTGACACAACTCCGTCTTCACACGAACATATCCGCACAGGCAACGCGATCTGTGCTCCTTTCGGACCTCTGGCGCGCCATGCCATCAACTCAGCAGACTTACGACATCGTCATCGTCGGCGGCGGCCCGGCCGGCGCGGCCGCGGGCGCGGCCGCGGCCCGGGCCGGGCTGCGCGTGCGGATTATCGAGCGAGATCGCTATCCACGCGACAAGCCCTGCGCGGGCGGCGTGTCGGGCCGATGTGCGAGGGCCATGGCCGAGGTGTTCGGGCCGGACGCACTCCCGCGGTTCTCGCTGGGGTTGAGCCGGGGCGTGCGCCTCATGCTCGGCGACCGCTTGGTCGCGGACGAGCGGGAGCACGGGGTGCTGCACTACGCGCGGCGCGCGGACATGGATGCCGCGCTGGCCGCCGCGGCGCGAGACGCCGGCTGCGAGGTGCAAGAAGGGGCTAAGGTCGTGGGCGTGGATGCGGAGCGCGGAGAGATCGCGCTCGCGACGGGCGAGAC
>JAJRTI010000296.1 GCA_024278415.1 Planctomycetota bacterium
GAACCGAAACCTGTGGACGCTATTCAACGGCCGGCCAAAGACCTACTCGGGGGTGGTGCTGATCGTGCCGCATCGGCCGGGCGCGAAGTACCGTGACGCTTGGAACGGGTTGCCGTTGACGACGACGGTCGAGCGAGGCATGGCGAGAATCCCTCTGACCCTCGACCCGCAGCAGCCCGGCTGCGTGGTGCAGGATTGGAGCCGCTGACCGGCCCCTGATTCAGGATTCAAGGAGCAAGAACATGATTGCACAGAAGCACGCACGGGCCGCGCTGTATGTCGGCGCCGTGTCTCTGCTGTGTTGCACGGTCGCGTTCTCCCAGAAACCCCCGGCCACGCCCGCGCGGGTGCTCATCGACGATCTCGAAAGCTACCAAGCCTACGAGCAGTGGACGGTCTCCGGCGGCCCGGAGGCGTCGGTCACGCACGCGGCCGAGGTGCGCCATTCGGGCGAACACTCCGTGAGATTCCGCGTGAAGGTGGACTATCGGGCGGCCGGCAATCCCAAGTATCCGAAGGGCTGGCTCTTCCTCAATCGAAACTTCGACGCGCCGCAAGACTGGTCCGCGTACAAAGGCCTGGAGTTCTACTTGTTCGTCCCGGCCGGACAGCCGCTGGCCGGCCAGGTCATCAAGTACGGGATCGCGACCCAAGGCGCGGGCGCGGGCCTCAGGTGGAAGACGGTCTCTGCGGACGCGGTCCAGCCCGGCGCGTGGGTGCGGATCGTTGTGCCGCTCGGAGGGTCCAACGTGCGGGGCGACCTCCGACGCGTGATGCGAATTCGGTTCTATGTCGCGGAGAATTGGTACGCGGACGGCGACGAACTGAACTTCTACCTGGACGACTTTGCGCTCCTCAAAGAATTGAAGGGAGAAGGCGGCAGCGAGTGGATTCGCCCGGCCGGGCCGCCGCTGAAAACCCCGCGCCCATACCTCAAGCAATCGACGCCCGCCATCTATCCCGTCCTTCCCCTTGAGTTCATCTATCCCGACACGGACCTTTCCCGGCGCAAGCCGGTCGAAGCGCTCGCCCTCCGAGCCGCGCGGGGCGAGACGAAAGCGCTCACGTTCGCGGTGTTGGCCGGCGCGGCCAACATCAAGGACCTGTCGCTTACCGTGTCCGACCTGAAAGGCCCGGCCGGCGCGGCCATTCCCAGCCGCGCGGTCGATGCGCGCGTGGTGAAAGTCTGGGAGCAGGCCGCGCTGCATTGGGAAGTGCTCCGCGAAGACGACAAGATTCTCGTGCCCGAGTTGCTGCTCAAAGACGACCGCTTCCCGTTCGACGAAAGCCGGGACGAACGGGGCGAGTACCACGCGCCGCACGTGTCGAGCGTCCCGTTCGGAACGGACGTTCCTGCACACACGCTCAAGCAGGTCTGGCTCAACATCGACGCGCCCGCCGAGGCGACGCCCGGCGCGTATGAAGGCGTGTTGACCCTCCGCGCCAAGGCCGGGCTGCCGACGCGGCGCATTCCCCTGCGGCTGCAAGTCCTCCCGTTTCGTCTCCCCGCGCCGAAGCTCCTCTACGGCATCTACTACCGCTGGCGGCCGTGGACGACGGGACGGTTTGCGATTCCCGAAGACCGCTTCCTGGCGGACTTGAAGGCACTGAAGGACGCGGGGTTCGAGGCCGTCACCCTCTACAACCCGGCCCAGGCCGAGAAGTGGCTGCAAGCCATGTCGGAGATCGGCATGAAAGGGCCAGTGGTGATGATGGGAATTCGGAACCCCAAACAAGATGAACTCGCGAGACTTGTCGCCGCGTGCCGCCAACGCGGGATCGCCTGCTACTTCTACGGCGTGGACGAACCGAACGACAAGAAGCGTACGGAGCAGCACAAACGGCTCTCCGCGCTCCTGCACCGCGCGGGCGGCAAGGTGATGACGGCCATTGTGCCCGCCACCGCGCAGAAGCTCGTCGACGCAGGAGAGCCCCTGGACTGGGCGAACCACGCCATCCCCAACGCCGCCCCTTACCTCCTGGCGCGACGCGGAGGCAAGGTGCGCAAGACCGCGGCGTTCGAGACCTACTATTGGCAAGTGTACGAGGAGAACCCGACGCGCAACCGCCTGCTGTGCGGCTTCTACCTATGGGCGAGCGGGTTGGAGGGCGCGTTCCCCTACGAGTATCAAGCGCCCATCGGCTTGCCCTACACACACGACACGCGCACGACCATGCACCGCGTCAAGAAAGGCGGCAAACCCAGGACCTTCCGCGCATGGTGTCTCACGTACCCCAGCCGCGAAGGCCCGGTATCCACGCTTCAATGGGAAGGCTGTCGCATGGGAGTGAACGACGTGCGCTACCTCACGCTGCTGGAGAGCCTGATCGGAGAATTGCGCAAGCGCGGGCGGACGGCGCAAGCCAAAACAGCGAACGCGCGGATGGCCAAAATCATCGCCGCGTTCACTCGCCTGCCGGCTGATCCGTCCGTGTTCACGAACCCCTACGTGGAGCCGGCGAAGTTCGAGAAGGCGCGCCGGCAAGTCGTGGACCTGGCGCTGGAAGTGAAACGCTGGTCGGAGCAATAAGGCATCCGCATGCGCCAGCGTGCGGACGAGACAGACGCACAGCCTCCCCCCCCGAATTCTGGCGAATTCGGCGACCGCGCCGCCCCGTTTTCTATTCGAGCCACCTGCAAAACCCCACGAGGGCCGATGCATCGCCCCTCGTGTCACGTCATGGCTGAGGTGTCGAACACGGAAGCGCCGCAGTGCGACCGTGGGGACGACCCGCTCGTAGTGGCGACCGTCAGGGCGCCCTCTGCGC
>JAJRTI010000297.1 GCA_024278415.1 Planctomycetota bacterium
GCGTAAAGCGTAAAGCGTAAAATGGTGGTGAGCGCCGGCTCCCTTTACGTTTTACGCGTTACGTTTTACGTCTTTGCGTCTTCACGCCCTCCTCAACGCTCCGCCCGGCGTCGCGCCCGTATGCACTCCGTCGCGCACGACGAACTCGCCGTTCACGATCACGTGCTCGATGCCTTCCGGGTGTTGCTTGGGGTTCTCGTACGTCGCGCGGTCGTGGAGCGCGTTGGGGTCGAACACGACCACGTCTGCGGCGAGGCCGGTCTTGAGCAGGCCGCGATCGTGCAGGCCGTAGCGCCACGCGGGGAAGCCGGTCATCTTCCAGATCGCTTGCTCCAGCGGCAGGAGCTTGCCTTGGAGCACGTACACGTCCAAGAACCGGCTGAACGCGCCGTACACGCGCGGGTGGCACTGGCCCGGCACGGGCACGGTGTCGCTGCCGATCATGCACGCGGGGTGCTTCAGCACGCGGCGCACGTCGTCCTCGTTGGCTTTCACGCCGATGGCCGTCACGTTCAGATCCTCCTCGATCAGCAGGTCGCACGCGGCGTCGAAGAAGTCCTTGCCGCGGCGTTCGGCGAGTTGGCCGAGCGTCTTGCCTTCGAGTTCGCGGTTCGCGTCGGAGCCGACCGTGCTGATGTAAATGTCATCGTCTGGCCCTGGCATGGGATTGCGGCGCAGCGCGGCGCGCTGGGCGGGATCGCGCAGCTTGGCGAGCAGCGCGGCCTTGTCGCCTTCGAGCGCGTCGGCCGCGAGGATGAAGTAGCTCAGGAGCGTGCAGCCCACGAGGTACGGGTAACAGTCGATGGTGATGTCCACGCCCTCGTCCCGCGCTTGCTCGACGCGGGCGAGCATCTGTTCGGCCTGGCCCTTGGTGGCGCCGCCGAGCCGGAAGTGCGCCACCTGCACCGGCGCGCCGGACTCGCGTCCAATGGTGATGGCCTCTTCGAGCGACTCCGCAAAGCCGTCGCCGTAGTTGCGCATGTGCGTGGCGTAGATAGCGCCGTGCTCGGCCGCGACCTGGGCCAACTCGATCAGCTCCCGCGTGTCGGCCTCGCTGCTGGGGAAGTACGTGAGCCCCGTGGAGAATCCGACCGCGCCATCTTGAAGGCCCTGGGTCAGCAACTCCTTCATGTGCGCCATCTCGCTCGCGGACACAGGCCCGCTGCGCATGCCCGCGGCCTCGACGCGCAACGTGGCGTGGGGCACGCAGTAGGCCAAGTTCACCGCGATGTGCTTGTCCCAGCGGCCGAACAGCTCCGCTACGCTGAACGACGCGCCGGGTTCGACGTGGCCCGCGAGCACCGTGACTATGTAGTCGCTCATGGCGTCGAGCGTGGCGGCCGATGCGGGCGCGACCGAGAGGCCGCACATGCCCACGGCCTCCGTGGTGACGCCTTGCATGACGCGCGCCTCGTGCCGCGGGTTGTTGAGCACGGCCAGCTCCGAGTGCGCGTGCGCGTCCACGAAACCCGGGCACACGACCTTGCCCTTGGCGTCGGTCGTGGCCGCGGCTTCCGCGCCGGCCAGCCCGCCCATGGCCGCGATGCGGCCGCCTTGGATACCGACGTCGCTCGTGCGCCAGGGCGCGCCGGTGCCGTCGATCACACGGCCGTTTTGGATCAGAATGTCGAGCATGATGTCCTCATGGGCGGTTAGCCGCATAGTGCGCGTCCCTCGACAACTTCTTGCCGATATGCGCGGCGCGGCTCGTAGTAGGGCGATTCATCGCCCGTCGGCCGCCCTGAGGCGACGGGCGATGAATCGCCCTACTACGAACGGCCTGACGGCGGCGCGGCCGCCTCTACTTTCCGTGGTCATAGTCGTGGTCGTGATCGTGGCAGCAGGTTGATGGGATCGACGAAGATCATGACAACGATTACGACTAAGAATAATCCGACGCGTTTGGGTTGTGGGCGAAGTCCTCGTCAGGCGAACATCTCTTGCGCTTCGCGCAGCATCTCGCGGATCGGCAGGTCGTACGGACAGCGCTCTTCGCACTCCCCGCAGTCGAGGCACTCGTCCACAGCTTTGTCAAAAGCGGCGTACTGCGCGCGCATGCGATGGTGGAAGTCCCAGTCGCCTTGGAACCGCTTGCGCATGCCGAGCGTGCGGAGGATGCCGGAGATATCGATCTCGGACTGGCACGGCTGGCAGTAGTTGCATCCGCGGCAGAAGCCCTTGCCGAGCGACTGCGCCATGTCCATGTAGCGCTTCGCCTCGTCGTCGGCCATGGGCGTGAAGCTTTCGGCCGTGGCCACGTTCTCCTCGACTTCCGACAGCGCCTGCATGCCGGGGATGATGACCGTCACGTGGGGATTGGTCATGCAGAAGCGCAGCGCCGCGGCCGCGGTCACGGCGTAATCGTTGTCGTCGTCCGGTTGCTCGACGGGCTTGGGCAGGTTGCCGCCGGCGAGCGGCTTCATGTTGATGACGCCGATGTTGAGTTCGGCCGCGCGCGGCAGCAGCTTCTCCGCAGCCGCAATGTTGGCCAAGTTGTGCGCGACCTGCACCGTGTCGAACCAGCCGGTCTCGATGGCTTCGAGGAGGATGTCCACGTTGTGGCCGCTCACCCCGATGAAGCGCACTTGGCCTTTGTCGCGGGCCGCGCGCAAAGCTTCGAGCGCGCCGCCGGGGCCGGTGGTGCGTTCGTAGTCCCCGCGGTCGGACACATCGTGGATCTGATAGAGGTCGATCACATCGGTCTGGAGCAGGCGGAGGCTCGTGGCGATGTCCTCCTCGGCTTCCTCGCGTGTTCGGTGGATGACCTTGCTGGCGAGCACGACCTCGTCCCGGCGTTTGGCCATGACGTGGCCGAGTTTTTCCTCGCTGTCGCCGTAGCATCGTGCGGTGTCGATGAAGGTGACGCCGAGGTCGATCGCGCGGTTTACGCACGCGGCGGCTTCGTCCGCACTGAGTCGTGGCAGCTTGATGGCTCCATAGCCCAGCCGGCTGATTTCCAGGCCGGTGCGGCCCAAGACACGTCTCTCCACGATCCGACTCCTTTCGTTGGGTGATGTCAGAAGGCAGCCAGTGTAGCAAAGCCCGCGCGGGCGCGTCTATGGGGGCGGTCACGTGTAAGCGCTTGCAATGAGCGAGCGGAGCCGTTCGTAGTGGGGCGATTTATCGCCCGTTGTTTCGGGCGCAGAGACGGGCGATGAATCGCCCTACTACAAGCCTGCGGCATCTGTCGCTTGGATCGAGCAAAACCCTTCGACTATGACGGGCGGCGCGTATGTGGTGTAATGCGGGGGACAGAAAGGCAATCCGCCGTGCGGCGGACGCAGAGGCGCGAGGACGCAAAGAAGGAAAGGATCGGATCAGAGATGAAGCACCGGACAACGGAATGCGCGCGGATCGCCGCGCTGGCTCTCGTGCTCGCGGTTGCGACGGGCTTCGCCGCGGAGCCAGCGGCTCCCAACCTGCTGAAGAACGCCGGTTTTGAGGATATCGACGCCAAGACCGGCGCGCCCAAGTTCTGGAGAGTCGCCGACTGGAGCGCGAAGAACCAACGCGGCAAGATCGCAGTGGCGGCCGAGACCGACGACGCGGCCGAGGGCAAGGCGTCCGCGAAAATCACGTACGAGGGCAAGGGCTCGAACCTGGTGCTGATGCAAGACGTGCCGCGCAAGGGAGCAGGGGGGTACGTGCTCACAGTCAAGTGCAAGCCGGCGATGGGCAAGACCGCGTACGCGTCCGCGGTCTGCTTCCAGAAAAACAAGATTCTGCTCTACCCCAACACCGCGCGCAAGAGCGGCAACGGCCAGTGGCAAGACCTCACGCTCCCCTTTGTGGCGCCGGCAGGAACGCAGTACATACGCGTCCTCCTGCGCTGCAACGGCAACGCGATGTTCGATGCCGCGTCCCTTCGCCGCATCCCTGAGGCGGAGGCCAAGAAGCGGGCGGCAGGCGCGAAGGTCAAGGCCGAGCCGAGCAACGCTCGCCAACTCAAGACCTGGTCCGCGGCCGTTTCGCCCAAGGTGCTCGAAGCCGACCGGGCGCGCAAGGCGAAGATGTCGCCGGAGGAGTTGGCTTGGGAGAAGGTGCTCGAAGCGAACCTGGGCCCGTTTTACCTCCCCCGCTACAAGGCGGTGAAAGCCAAGGGCGGCACGACCGCGTGGGATTACGTGAAGGACGATCCCAAGCTGCCCCGCGTGCTGCTCATCGGCGACTCGATCTCGCGCGGGTACACGGTCGCGGTGCGCCAAGCGCTCGCAGGCAAGGCGAACGTGCACCGCGCGCCGGCGAACTGCGGCCCCACGACCACAGGGCTGCGCAGGCTGCCGGTGTGGCTCGGCAAGGGCAAGTGGGATTTGATCCACTTCAACTTCGGCATCCACGACCGGCGCAGCAAGCCGGAGGATTACGCGACGCGCCTCGAGCAAGTCGTCGAGAAGCTCGAAGCAACCGGCGCGAAGCTCATGTGGGCCAGTTCGACGCCGCTCCGCGGCAAGTATGCCAACGGCCCCGGCGGCGACCCCATGGTCGCGTTCAACGCGGCCGCTGCGGAGATCATGAAGAAGCACAACATCCCCATCGACGATCTGCACGCGGTCGCGACACCGCTTGTGCCGACCCTGCAGGGCCCCGACGGCTGCCACTTCAACGGCCAGGGCTATCAGATAATTGGGAAGGCAGTCGCGAAGCGCATCGCCGAAGAACTTGGACGGTGAGGAAACGCAAAGGCGCAGAGACGCGAAGGCGGAGAAAGGGTCTGGGGACGATGCGATCCCACGTCCCCCCTTGCAGGCCGACACCTGGGCACACTTAACACCGTGATTCCACGATCCAGCTCTGCTGGCAAGCGAGTGCGGTTTGTCATCGACAGCGCTACCCCCCTGTAGTCCCCCCTGGAAGGGGGGGGACTGTTCCGGTCGGCGGTCCGGTGAGCGTTTGTGTGCACTGGGAGCGCCTCGGCATTCCCAGAGGCACGAGATGCACATCGTCCCCCCTTCCAGGGGGGACTACAGGGGGTCGTTAGGGCCCGGCCGAACGGCTTCCGCTGGGCTCCCCCACGTCCCCCCTTCCCGGGAAGAATGGTGGTTTGGGCGCCTTGTTCCCAGGGTAGCGGCCTGCGGCCGCAACCCTGGGCTATCCTCCCGGACCCCCTTGGGGTCCGGGAGGCCGCACGAGAGCGACCTCGCAAGAGTTTGGAGATGTGGGGAAAGAGCAGCGCGCTACCCCCCTTCGGTTTCTCCCTTGAAGGGGGGGATTGCGGCTACCTCGGGCGCTTCTCGACCGGCATGAGCACGAAGTCGGGCAGCAGGTCCGCGGTGCTGTCCATGCGCGTGTTGTGGGATAGGTTCCAAAAGCCTTCGTAGCGCTTGTGGCTCTCGTCGTAGTCCAACACGGACCACGACAGGCCGATCACTTGTCCCTCCTCCATCTTGTGCACCGCGCTGTACTCCGGGCCCAGGTCGCTCGCGTAATTGAAGGGCGTGATGTAGAACTCGAGCACGAGCACGCCCGGCTCCTTCTGGCCGAAGTCGAACTTGTACGCGTGCTCGGCCCAAGGCTTCTTCACAAGCCACTGCTGCCGGCCCGGCCAGATCCACGCCCACGGCCGGCCCTTTCCTGGCGGCGTGAAGATGTGGTAGTTCTGCGCGGTCGTGCAGGCCAGGCGCGCCTCGGTCTCCTTGTTCACGTTCTCGAACCCGCGGTATCGGCCGCCCGAGTGGTCCGCGTCGATGACAACTTCGAAGATGTCTCCCCACTCTGGGTCGAAGTTGTGCATGTCGTCGTACACCTTGTAGAGGAAGTAGAGCCGGTTCGTCTTGGGGCTCCAGCCCACGGTCACCTCGACGGCCAGGTCCTTGGGGTCCATGTTCTGGCCATGGCCGCGCAC
>JAJRTI010000298.1 GCA_024278415.1 Planctomycetota bacterium
ACGGACAACCTCCGATCTGGAAGAACTTCGGAACCAGCGTCAGGCGTTGAACGAGAAGATCGCTCAGGCTGAAGGATTACAGCAGGTGGCGGGGCGGCAGAAGGGAGCTGTCGACAGTGCGACGGAGAGACTTGCGGCTCTCGAAGAGGCCGAGCAGAGCATCTCAGGTCTTCGCGATAGCATCGCCGAGGTGCAGGAGGCGCTGAAACCGAAGCAGGAGCAACTCGCGCGGGCCGAATCCAGACTGACAGACATCCGTAAGCGGGTGGCGGAAGCCGAGCGTGAGCATGAAGCCGCCCATACCGGCACTCGGAATGCCCGCCTTCGGCGGGACCTGGCGTCTGCCTACGTCTCGGTTCACGAGAAGCGGGCCCGGCAAGAAGAAGTCCAGAAGCGCCTGGACCGTGTGCATGCCTTGCAGAAGGACATCGAGGGATTCCGCCGTCAGCTTTCGGAGCTTCCAGCGGTCGACCGGGAGCGTCTTGAAGAACTGCATGCCCTTGGGAGCGAGTTGGCCCAAGCCAATGCCGCCCTGAATGCGATGGCTGCCGAGGTCGAGGTGATCTCTGCCGATCAGGTTGTGCGAGTCGGCAACCAGGAACTACCTGCAGGTGGCAGTCGAACGATCGCGGAATCGACGGATGTGAACATTGGTGATGCCGTCTGTCTTCGCATCCATCCCGGCGGAGGTGAGAGTCTCGGTGACGCGCGGGAACAGGTGAGATCGCTCCGGGAGCAACTCCAGAACTCCTTGGACGAACATGGCCTTGAATCTGTTGCGCAAGCATCGGAGGTGGTTGCATCCAGGGCCGATCTACAGGGCAAGGTCGACGGCACAGAGGCGGCACTGGAGGAACTGGACGCTGACGAGACGGGGGCCGCCTTCGCCTCCGCGAAAGATGAGCTGACAGCCGCGGAAGCCGACGTCACACGCCGGCTGGACCAAGTGAAGGATCTCGATGCACCAGAAACCTTGTCAGAGGCCAAGGCATTGAGAGACAAGCAGGACGAATCCGTGCAGGATGCGGAAGCGGACGAGAACAGCTTGAAGGCTACGCGAGACGCTCTACAACAGCAAGCAACCGAGTTCGATGAAGAGTTCACATCCCTGCGCGAAGGCATCGAGGTTGACCAGAAGTCCCTGACAGGCTTCCAGGCACAGTTGAAGCTGCTTTTGGATAGCCACGGCGATGACACAGCACGATGCAACGCCGTCGAAGATGCCCGTAAAGCACTTGCGGGTGCGGAAGACGAGCTGTCGAAGACGCGAAAGGCACTGGAAGATCTCCAGCCCGAACTGCTGGCATCCGACCGAGAGCGCCTGGAACGGTCGGTGAACGAAGCCAACCGGCAACGGGAGGATGCCCAGACAGCCAAGGCCGTCAGCCAGTCGACGCTTCGCTCCGATGGCTCTGAGGACCCGAAGGCTTCGCTGGCTCAGGCTGAGGCGCGTCTTGGTGCCGCCCGAGAACATCTCCAAGCCGTCAACCGGAAAGCCATGGCCATCGCCCTGGTCGATGACCTCTTCCAACAGCAGCAACAGGCCTTGGCCGATCGGTTCTCGCAGCCGCTTGCGGACAAGATCACGGGATACCTGCAATGCCTGTTCGGACCGGATGCTCGAGCCGCGGTCAGCTTTGAGGACAATGCCTTCAAGGCAATTGACCTCGTGCGATCTTCCCATGCCGGCGCTATGGCTTTCCGCGCGCTGAGCGGCGGTACGCGTGAGCAGGTGGCCGCGGCGGTGCGCCTGGCGATTGCAGAACTACTTGCCGCGGAGCACGAAGGCTCGCTTCCCATTGTCTTCGACGATGCGTTTGCCTATTCCGATCCCGAACGGGTGCACGTGTTGCAGCGCATGCTGGATCTCGGTGCGACGCGGGGCTTGCAAATCATCGTATTGACCTGCAACCCATCAGACTACGCGGCACTGGGTGCCCGCCAAGTCGTTCTCTCCGCCGAGTCCACTCAAGGCGCCACACCTTCGGGGGCCTCTGAATTCCAGAGCGCAGGCTCCCAAGCCGCTGTGACCCCATCGGCTGCCGCGACTTCAGGAGAAGACATCGATCGCCTCTTGTCCGCATTGACCGAACTTGGCGGCAAGTCCGGCAACCAGTCGCTGAGAGACCGCCTCGGATGGGAGAAGGACAAGTACGCTGCCGTGAAGGAGCAACTCGTTACCCAAGGCCGGATTGTCCCCGGCAAGGGGCGTGGCGGGAGCGTTGCATTGCCATGATCGAGAGAATTGTCAGCATTCAGAAGCCCGGGAGGCTTGCCAATTGCCGTACGCATGGTGACGTTACAATGCGCAACCTTACGGCGATCTACGCGGAGAACGGCCGAACTGAGCGTCTCGCCGCAGTTCTCTCGTTGGTGCTGCCAGCGCGTCTTTGGCGATCAGCTTCGCTGTCACAATGCAGTCGGCACGTGGCACTCGATCTCAGATGCGGCTCTTGGGGAATCAGACACCGAGCCGGCCGGCCTCGTCGAGTCGACCCAAGTACGCCACGACCCGCTGTCGCGGGCCACTCGCCGTGCGATAGGACTCCACCAGCGCCCAATACGTATGGCGTCTTCCGTTGCGGTTCCGGTAACATGGTCGAAGGGATGGGGTCAACTCCTGATTGAGTGTTTCCATGCTTTCGGGGCTGCCCCCTTCCCCCGCCCCCTTACAGAGCCGCCGCGGGCAAGCCGGGCGGGGTCAATGGCGGGCCAAGGCGGGGTCAACCTCTCTGGGCGGCCGGGCTGATGCTCCGCGGGGGGCACGGGATCAAGCGCGAGTTCTGGCGCGGGCAGACCGGACCATGGCGTTCACGCCGGGTCTTTGGACAGCACCTGCTGATCCCTCTTGGTGAGCACGACCGTGCGGCTTTGGACTCTGGCCCAGGGGGGAGATGGGGGTCAACTCTCCACACTTGACGGGGAGCGGCGTCTCGATCACCGCATGGCAGTGATTCGGCATGCACGTGACGCCTGTCTGCGCCTGTCTGCCGTGCCTGTCTGCCGTGCCTGTCTGCGCCAGGCACGGCAGACAGGCGCCAACGCACAGGCAAGCGTGGGGCAACACCCCGATCTGATCGCGCATCTGGCCCACGGTCTCCAGCCAGCACTCGCGGTCTTCGTCATCCCGGAAGATGCGCTGACGTTCGTTTCCGCGCGCGCATCAGTGGTAGACGGCGCCGCCGAACTGGACTCGGATGGGTCTTGCCATGCCCGACAGTATGACGGACGAGTGTCAAGATTGACCCCATGCCCCCGCCATCAGTAGACAGGCAACGCATCTTGAACAGGAAACTTGTAGCGTGCATAATGGGTGCTCGTGCTGAGACGAGATCTGAACTTTCGCCGACTCGGAGACAATGGTGGAACGCCGCGACGAGAGCAATGCCAGTGAACGCCGACTGAACGTGTTCCTCTGCCACGCGTGTAAGGACAAGCCGGCTGTGCGTGCCCTGTATCAACGGCTTAAGGCGGCAGGCGTTCAGCCGTGGCTTGATGAAGAGGATATCTTGCCCGGACAGAACTGGGAGGAGGTAATCCATGAGGCGGTGGGCGGGAGCCATGTTGTGGTCGTATGCCTGTCGAAGAACTCGGTGGACAAGGAGGGATACGTTCAGAAAGAAATCGCGCTTGCTCTGGACGCGGAGGCCCTGATGCCGGAGAAGACGATCTTCCTGATACCGGCCAGACTGGAGGAGTGTGCGATCCCGAACCGACTCGCCAGGTGGCACTGGGTAGACTTACACGCTGACGGTGGCTTCGAGAAGCTACTGCGCTCCTTGCAGACACGAGCGGACAGCCTTAAGCTGGAGATGAAGCCACCTGCACCTAAGTCCGTTGTCAACGAAATCGACGGAACGGCGCTGATTCTCGTGCCAGCCGGTGAGTTCATCATGGGGAGCAACGCCCACGAGAGGAACGAACGACCACAGCGGACGGTGTATCTCGACGAGTACCGTATTGCCAAGTATCCCGTGACCAACGCACAATACAAGCTGTTCGTCGAGGCCACTCAACACGACGAGCCGAAGTACTGTGACGACAACCGATACAACTGGCCGAACCAGCCCGTAGTCGGCGTCACTTGGCACGACGCGCAGGCTTACTGCGAATGGGCAGGTCTCCGTTTGCCTACGGAAGCGGAATGGGAGAAGGCGGCACGCGGCACAGACGGAAGAACATGGCCTTGGGGCAACGAGCCGCCGACCGAGAAGCTCTGCAACTTTGACGGCAACGTTGGGACGACGACAGAGATTGGGAGCTATCCAGAGGGCACAAGTCCGTATGGCTGCCATGACATGGCTGGGAACGTATACGAGTGGTGTTGTGACAACGTGGGCGACTGCCGGAAAGCTGGTTGGCGCAACCCAAAAGGTGACACGGCAAGCCCCGTCTCGCGTGGGGGCTGCATGAATAGCCCGGGGGACTGCGTGCGGTGCTCGATCCGCAACAGACATAAGCCCACCCACAGGTTCGACCGCGTCGGCTTCCGCTGCACCCGGTAGCCCCGCCTCAGTCATCTGCTCTGTGAGCCCTGTCCGTGAAACCCAACGATAACGATATGGATGCCACTCGTAATTGCCCCGACTGCGGCGGCAAGATGGAGCAAGGGTTCGCCCCTGACGGGGGTCAGGGATGGGGCCAACTCTTGGTCAAGGCCTGTGGGCTGTTCGCCGGCCGGCGGATTGCCTCTGGTGCTGTGTCAAGTCTCAAGTGCCGCAACATGAGCTTGGACGGGCCGCAATCTACGCGAGGGGCGCTCTGCTCGTGGGGACGGATGTCCCGATCTGTTCAACGGACCGCGGGCCCGTATTGGCGGCTCGTTGACGCGCGCGCGCCAGAGAGCCGACCTGCGGTCGGCTTCGCAGATTGGGAAATCTGCGCCACGGACGGTGTCTGAGGACACGATGCGATCCGTGTCGCTTTCGCAACCTCGGCTTCGCCGACGTTGCTTGCGCTGGCGGGGGGCTTCGCTTCGCTGCAGCCGCATGCTTCCGCATCGCGTCCCCGACGCCCTACAGGGGGCAGCACAGCCGGGGATGGCGCGCGGCGGATACTTCGTCGAGCCGGCGCACGGGAGTGCTCACCGGCGCTTCGTGCAGCGCGTCGGGGTCGTCCTCCGCGAGCTTCGCGATCTCGAGCATCGCGTCCACGAACTCGTCGAGCGTCTCCTTCGACTCCGTCTCCGTGGGCTCGATCATGAGCGCCTCGTCGACGACGAGCGGGAAGTAGACGGTGGGCGGGTGGATGCCGCGGTCGATGAGCGCCTTGGCCACGTCGAGTGCGCGCACGCCCTTGGCCTTTTGCTTGGACGCGCTCATCACGAACTCGTGCATGCAGGGCGCGTCGTAGGCTACGTCGTACGCGCCCTTGAGCTTCTGGAGCAGGTAACGCGCGTTGAGCACCGCGTTCTCGCTCACCTCGATGAGGCCCTGCCGGCCAAGCTGGAGGATGTAGGCGTAGGCGCGCACGATCACGCCGAAGTTGCCGTAGAAGGGAGCGATGTAGCCGATGGACTTGGCCCGCTTGTAGTCGAGCGCGTACGTGCCGTCGGGCCGGCGCACCACGACCGACGTGGGCAGGTAGGGCCGGAGTTTTTGGCACACGCCCACCGGCCCGGCGCCTGGCCCGCCGCCGCCGTGGGGCGTGGCGAAGGTCTTGTGCAAGTTCAGGTGCACCACGTCGAAGCCCAGGTCGCCCGGCCGCGCCTGGCCGAGGATCGCGTTCAGGTTCGCGCCGTCGTAGTACATGAGGCCGCCGGCCTCGTGCACCTTGTCGGTGATCTCTTTGATGTGCGGATTGAACAAGCCGAGCGTGTTGGGGCAGGTGAGCATGCACCCGGCCACATCGTCGCTCAGCGCTTCGCCGACCGCGTCCACGTCCATGAAGCCCTGGTCATTGGACGCCACCGGCACCAGGTCGAACCCCGCGATGGCCGCGCTGCACGGATTGGTGCCGTGGGCTGAGTCGGGGCAGAGGATCTTCGTCTTCTTGTGGCCCACGTCGTGGTGGTACGCGGCGATGATCATCATGCCGGTCAATTCGCCGTGCGCGCCCGCGAGCGGCTGTAGGGTGAACTGCGCCATGCCAGTGATCTCGGACAACAGGCCGTCCATTTCATGGAGCACTTGGAGCGCGCCCTGCGTGAGCATGCCGCCGAGTTGGAGCTGCGGCAGCAGCGGGTGAAGCGACGCGAAGCCGTCGAGCCGCGCGGCCTTCTCGCCCAGCCGCGGGTTGTACTTCATGGTGCACGACCCGAGGGGATAGAAGTTCGTGTCCACGGAGAAGTTGCGCCGGGAGAGTTGCGTGAAGTGGCGGATGGCCTGGAGTTCCGAAACTTCCGGCAACTCCGCCGGCGCTGCGCGGCGCAGATGCTGGGGGATCTCCGGCTCGGGCACGTCGGGTTCGGGCAGGCGCACCGCGCGGCGGCCGGGGCGGCTCTTCTCGAAGATCAACTGCATAGGATTCCCTCCAGGGCGTCGGCGAAGTGGCCAATCTCTTCCTTGGTGCGCTTCTCCGTGACCGCGACGAGCATGCAGTTGTCCATGCCGGTGTAGTAGCGGTCGAGCGGGAAGCCCGCGGCGAGGCCCTTCTCGATGAGGTGCGCGATCACTTCGCTCGCGCGTTGCGGCAGGTCGATGACGAATTCGTTGAAGAACGGCGCCTGGAAGTGCGCGGTGACGCCGGGGATCTGGAGCAGCCTCTGCCTGGTGTACGCGGCCTTGGCCGCGCAGAGCCGGGCCACCTCTTGGAGCCCTTCCTTGCCCACAAACGTGAGGTACGCGAGCGCGGCGAGCGCGCAGAGGGCCTCGTTGGTGCAGATGTTGGACGTGGCGTCTTCCCGGCGGATGTGTTGCTCGCGGGTTTGGAGGGTGAGCACGAACCCGCGCTGGCCTTCGAGGTCCGTCGTCTCGCCGACGAGGCGCCCCGGCATTTTGCGCACGAGCTTCTGCCGCGTGGCCATGAACCCGAGGTACGGCCCGCCGAAGCTGAGCGGCAGGCCCAGGCTCTGGCCTTCGCCGACCGCGATGTCCGCGCCCATCTCGCCGGGGGTCTTGAGGAGGCCGAGAGCGATGGGGTACACGCCCATAATCATGAGCGCTCCGGCCTCGTGCGCGGCCTCAGCCAAGTCGGTGTAGTCGTCGATGCAGCCGAAGAAATTGGGGAGCTGCACGATGACGGCGGCCGTGTCCGTGTCGAGCCGGCGGTTGATCTCCGCGCGGTCGGCAAGGCCGAAATGGGTGGGGATCTCCTCCAGATCGAGCGACAGGTTGCTCGTGTAGCTGTGCAGCATCATGCGGTAGATGAGGCTCACGCCCTCGTCGAGGATAATCTTGCGCCGGCCGGTCGTGCGCACGGCCATCATCATGGCCTCGTAGAGCGCGGTGCCGCCGTCGTAGAGCGACGCGTTAGCGACCTCCATGTTCGTGAGCCGGCAGATGGCCGACTGGAACTCGTAGATCGCTTGGAGCGTGCCTTGGGACGCCTCGGGCTGGTACGGCGTGTACGCGGTGAAGAACTCGCCGCGGGACAGCACCGTGTCGACCGCGGCCGGGATGTAATGGTCGTAGAAGCCTCCGCCCAGGAAGGAGGTGAGGTGGGTCGAGTTTTTCTCGCTGAGCGCTTGCAGGCGCTGGAGGACCTCCATCTCCGACCGGCCTTCGGGCAAGTCGAACGACCCTGCGCGCAGCTCGGCCGGGATGTGCGCGAACAAGTCCTCCATCGTGCGAAGGCGCAGTTCCGCGAGCATCTCCCGCTGGTCGTCGTCGGTGTTGGCAAGGTAGGCCATGGTGTTGTCTCCAATGTGGCCGCATGCGCCAGCATGCGGGGTGGCCCGCACCCTGGCGGGCGCGGCCCAAATCGCAGACGAGCGAATTGCTTTTCGCGTTTTGCTTAGGCCTCCGCACGGCACGTCCGTGCGGGGCCATGATTGAGGGCCAGACAGAAGCACGCCTGAATCGTTTCCCTCTCCCCTGCCTTTCCGCTCGGCAAGCCGAGCGGAAAGGCAGGGGAGAGGGAGATTGAATTCATGGCCTCTTTTCTGGCTTCCAATCGTCGCTCCGCAGGGGCATGCCCTGCGGAGGCATTTGCCTTTGAGCATCAAAAAGCGACACGCGGACGACGCCACATCTCTTGCAGAGTGAGTGGCTGCACCCTGGCGGGTGCGGCTACCGGCTCGGCTACGGGACGCGAGCTACTCGCTCAATTCGCCGCGGTTCTCCCAGACCTTCTCGATCGCATCTGCGATGTCCTGCGCGTCTTGCTTGGGGCCGATGAGCATACGCTGGGGCAGCCAGAGGCCTTCGCCCGCGCACACGCGCTCGGTCACCGGCAGCGACAGCGACGCGTAGTCGATGTGCCGGCCGCCGAGGAAGTTGCTGCGCTTCAGTTTCTCGCTGAACTGCTTGAACAGGCCAGTGGTGTGCAGCGGAGTGTAGCCGGTGCTCGCGTGCACGCCCTCGGCTTCAAGCGCGTGCACGAACGCGGCGCGCGAGCAGCCAAACGCGTCCGCGTGGAAACGGAAGCAGTAGAGGTGGTACGCGTTGCGCGTGATGCGCTCGTCCGCGTCCAGAGGCGACACGCCCGGGATCTGCGCGAGCCGATCGTTGAGGATCGCGGCGTTTTCGTCGCGGTGCGCGGCTTGCTCCGGCCAGCGCGACATTTGCACCTTGAGCACCGCGCCCTGCCACTCGGTCATGCGGAAGTTCGAGCCAAAGAACTCGTGCTGGTACCAGTCGCCTTGCGGGATGCGCCCCACGTTCACAATCGAGTACGCGCGCTGCCAGATCGCGTTGTCGTTGGTCACGAGCGCGCCGCCTTCGCCGGCGTTCATGTTTTTGCTCGACTGGAAGCTGAACGCTCCGGCATGGCCGAGTGCGCCCACGCGCTGGCCGCGCCACTCCGCGCCGTGGGCCTGGCAGCAGTCCTCCACGACCATGAGATCGTGCTTAGCCGCGATCTCCGTGATGGCGTCCATGTCGGCCGGCCGGCCGCCGATGTGCACCGGCACGATGGCTTTCGTGCGCTCGGTGATCGCGGCCACGATCTGCTTGGGGTCGAGGTTGAAGGTGCCGGGCTCGATGTCGACGAAGACCGGGATGCCGCCGACCATGCACACCGCGCTCGCGGTTGCGATGAACGTGTACGGCGGCACGATCACCTCGTCGCCCGCCTCCACGCCCACGGCCCAGAGCGCGGTCTCGAGAGCGGACGTGCCGCTCGTCATGCAGATGCCGTATTCCGCGCCGCAGAACTGAGCGAACTGTTGCTCGAACTCCTTCACCTGCGTGCCGGACGTGCACCCCCACTTGCCGCTGTAGAGCACGGATTTGAGCGCGTCAAGTTCGCGCTCGTCGAACACGGGCCATGCGGGGAAGGGCGCGGTGCGGACCGGGGTTCCGCCGTTGACGGCGAGTTTGGCGGCCATGCGGCTGTCTCCTGAATGTGAGTGGGGCGGGTCAAGGCGCGCGCCGCGTGCGGCGTTGCACGCGCGGTGATACCCGATTGCCTGGCCGAGGTCAAGTGCAACGGAGATTGAGGATTGAAGACTGAGAATTGGAGACTGCAAATTGCCCTAGAGCGGCAGCGCCCCATCCGTATTCTGCATTTTCCAATTCCCAATCTTCGATCTTCAATTCACGGTTGCGTACCAGGCCAGGGCGGCGTGCCTCAACTCCTCGCGGCCTATGCTCGCGGCCACAGACCTTGCACCAGCGTTAGGGCGGAGATAGACTTACTGGGGCAATGGAAGGCCGAGTTTGGCACAGCATGTGTTTGCACGGTGTGGGACATTGTGCAACACGAGCCTGGCCACTTTCTAAGGAAGAAGTGTCACCATGACCAGAGGCAAGATCATCCCGCTGCTCGCGGCCGTGCTAGGGCTGGGCCTTGCCTGCACTGCGTTCGCCGGCGAAGCCGCCAAGGACGCCACAGTGCCCGCGCCTGCGCCCGCGGCAGAAAAGGCAGAGCCGAGCCCGGCGCCGGCGGCCCCGGAGGCCAAGCCTGCCCAGCCTGAGCCGCCCAAGTCGAACGTGGTCTACGTCGTCCCCATCAAGGACTTCATCGGCCCCGGGTTGGCGTATTTCGTCAAACGGTCGGTGCAACAAGCCAAGGACGCCGGCGCGGGGCTCATCGTCTTCGAAATCAACACCCCCGGCGGCTCGGTGGCGACGATGCTGGAGATCTGCAAGCACATCGACTCGGCGAGGCCCATTCCCACGGTTGCGTTCATCTCCGGCCAGGCCGCGTCCGCGGGCTCGCTCATCTCTATCGCTTGCGACAGGATCTACATGGCCGCGCACGGCACGATCGGGTCCGCGCAGATCATCACCGAGGGCGGCACGGGCGGCAAACCGCAGGCGCTGGGCGAGAAGTATGTCTCATACATGCGCGCCACGTTCCGCGCCTGGGCGGAGAAGAAGGGCCACAACCCGGACATTGCCGCGGCCATGGCGGACCGGGATATCGAACTGACCCAAGTGCTCATCGACGGCAAGGAGCAAATCCTCACCGGCGACGAGTTCAACATCGCCAAGCGGAAGGCGGAGAAGGAAGCTAAGGATTTCGAGGTCGAGCGCCTGATCATCGCCAAAGGCAAGCTGTTGAACCTGTCGGCCCAGGAGGCGCTGGGTCTGGGATTCATCGAAGGCATCGCGAGTTCCACCGAAGAGGTTATCGCCGCATGCGGCGTGCGCAACCCGCAGGTCACGAAGACGCAACCGGACTGGACCGAGAGCTACGTGCGCTGGGTCAGCCACCCGGCCGTGAGCGGCCTGCTCATGATGGTCGGTCTGCTGGGCGTGTGGATGGAACTCAAGTCGCCAGGCTTCGGCCTGCCGGGCGTCGTGGGCATTGCGTGCTTCGCGATCATGTTTCTCAGCCGCTTCATGCTCGGCCACGCGGACGCCATCGAGCTGCTCGTGTTCCTGCTTGGTTTCGTGCTGCTGGCCGTGGAGATCTTCGTCATCCCCGGCTTCGGCATCGTGGGCGTTGCCGGCATCGGCTGCATTTTCATCGGCCTGCTGTTCTCGATGCAGGACTTCACGATCCCCACCAAACCGTGGGACGTGGAGATCATGTGGGAGAACGTGCTCACGATCATGGTCAGCATGGCCGCGTTCATGGTCGTCGCGGCCTGCCTGTTGCGCTTCCTGCCCAACATGCCGATCCTCAACAGGCTCATCCGCCATGAAGTGGAGCTTGCCACCGCCGGCTACGTGAGCAGCCGGCCGGAGGAGAAGGACTTCGTCGGCAAGACCGGCGTGGCCCAGTCCGACCTGCGCCCCGCCGGCCGAGCGGAGGTCGAGGGCCAGATCCTGGATGTTATGACCGAAGGCGACTACATCGACGCGGGCCAGCGCATCGAAGTGGTCAAGGCCGAAGGCAACCGCCTCCTCGTGCGAGGGACGTAGCCGTATTCGACAGAATGCGGGCATCCTGCGGGCGTTCTGTGAGCCACACTCACCGGTCGGCCCGCCCTTGAAACTTGTTTCGGTTTCCCTTGGCCACACGCCAGCACGGGGCTTGCCCCAGCAGTGGCGGCCGAAGCCACCGGCTTCGGTGCGCGGCAATTGGCGGCTCCCCAAACTACTCGGAAGACAACCATGCCCGACAACGCTGCATTCATCCTTGCGCTTTACGCCGTCGGTATGGTCGCCATCGTTGCGGAGATGATCCTCCCCGGTGCGATCATCGGCCTGTGCGGCGCGGCCGCCGTCATCGTGGCCATCGTCATGGCTTACAACACCGACTCGGCCGTATTCGCCCACACGCTCTTGGGCATCGCGGTGGCGTCCGTGCCCCTGTACTTCGTCCTGTGGGTCAAGGTCCTCGGCCGGTTCATGACGCGCCGGGAATCCCTCAAGGCCACGGTCACGCCGCCCGGCCGCGAGGCCCTCATGGGCAAGCAAGGCGTGGCCATCACGAAGCTGCGCCCAGCCGGCACGGCGCGCATCGACGGCCAGCGCGTCGACGTCATGGCCCACGGCCAAATCATTGAGGCGAACACACGCATCGAAGTCGTCGAGGTCGAAGGCAACCGCGTCGTGGTGCGCGAGATGAATGCCTGAAACCCGAAGTCCGGAAGCCCCCAAGACACGAAGACACACGCGGATGATCGCGCGGGGCCGACTGGCGGGATTCCAGACGCCTGGGTGCATCTTCGTGTCTTTAGGGCCGCCGAACTTCGAAGCTCCTTGGCAAAACCTTGCAACCCCTTCGCGGCCAACGTATAATCCCCCCACGTCATTGATCTCTTCCCTCAGCTAGGAGGATCGAAACATGTCGGACTACATGGTGTTAGCGCAGGCCAGCGGTGGCGCAATCATCGGGATCATTGCTGGTGTCATCATCTTCATCGGCGTCTTGGTCGTGCTCAACTTCGGTTGGCTATGGCTGCGGGCGTTGGTCTCCGGCGCGTACGTGCGCCTGGTCGACCTCATCGGCATGCGGCTGCGCGGCGTGCGGCCCGGTGTGGTTGTGGACTCCAAGATCCGGCTCGTCAAGGCCGGCATCGACATTAGCACCGCGATGCTCGAAACCCACTACCTGGCCGGCGGCAACTTGATCCATGTCGTGCAGGCCATCATCAACGCGAGCAAGGCCGACATCGACCTGATGTGGGACCGCGCCTGCGCGATCGACCTCGCGGGCCGCGACGTGCTCGAAGCCGTGCGCACGTCGGTGAACCCCAAGGTGATCGACTGCCCCGACCCGGCCAAGGGCCGGCCCACGATCGACGCGGTCGCGATGGACGGCATCCAACTCAAAGCCAAAGCTCGTGTGACCGTGCGCGCCAACCTCGACCGCTTGGTCGGCGGCGCCACGGAGGAGACCATCATCGCGCGCGTGGGCGAAGGCATCGTCACCACCATCGGCTCGGCCCAGACGCACAAGAAGGTGCTCGAAAACCCCGACATGATCTCCAAGACCGTGCTCGCCAAGGGTCTGGACTCCGGCACCGCGTTCGAAATCCTCTCCATCGACATCGCCGACATCGACGTAGGCGCGAACATCGGCGCAGGGCTCCAGGCCGACCAGGCCGAGGCCGACATGCGCGTGGCCCAAGCCAAGGCCGAAGAGCGCCGCGCCATGGCCATGGCCCAAGAGCAAGAGAACATCGCGCTCATTGCCGAAAACCAGGCCAAAGTCGTGCTTGCAGAGGCAGAGGTGCCCAAGGCCATCGCCCAAGCCTTCCGCGAGGGCAACCTCGGCATCATGGATTACTACACGATGAAAAACATCCAGTCCGACACGGGCATGCGCGACGCGATCGCCGGCAAGGACGCCAGCCGCAAGTCCGGCGGGCCTGAGGCGCAGAAATGAGCGTGCTCGCAGCGAGTGGCAATGACCTCGTCGGCTTCCTCATCTTCGTCATCGTCGTTGTGGTGATCAACGGCTTCCGCTTCGTCATTCAGAAGCTGAACGAAAGCCAGCAGCGGCCACAGCAAGGACGGCCCCAAGGCGACGCGAAGCGGTGGGCGGCTCCGCAAGACGAGGTGCGCAAGTTCCTCCAGGAGCTGACCGGCCAGCCCGTGGCCGAAGTCGAGGCCGAGCCCCGGCCCAAGCGTCAGCGCAAACGTAAGAAGCAGCCCGAGCCGAAGCCCGCGCCGGAGGCCAAGCCGGACTCGGCGAAACCCGTGCGCATACAGCGCGAGGCCCTCAAACGGCGCCTAAAACCGAAGCCGAAGGTCAGCCTGAAGCAACTGCGCAGGCCGCAGAACCTTCAGACCGCGATCATCCTGCGCGAGGTCTTTGGCCCGCCCATCGCCCTGCGCCCACGCGGCCGACGCTGGCCCAATACCTGACCCAACAACGGAATGACGCGGCGCGCGTCCCGCCCCCCATCGACGCGCAAACGCCAGAGTGGCGGAATTGGCAGACGCACTGGATTCAAAATCCAGCGAGGTTTACCCCTCGTGCGGGTTCGACTCCCGCCTCTGGCACATGGAGCAGGCGAAAACGCGCGGCCCCTGCCTGAAGCCCCGCGCGCCATGGTTTCGCCGGGAGAAGCATTCTCCCGCCGCCCAAGAGCATGGCCGGCGGCAAGGATCCGGGGAGAGCGTTCGCAAGACGCTGCCCATGGTGTCACGGCAACTCGAGCAATTCCCCAGGGCGAGGTGGCGTACGCGTGTCGATGTAGGAGCCCTGGCCGTACGTGGAGGGCTTCATAGATGGCCGGCTCTTCTCGAAGAGGATCTTGTCGATCTCGCAGCCCGCGGGCTCGATTGTTAGCACGGACCGCGTGTAGCGGCCGCGGCCCTCGTAGTTGGTGAAGAAACGCACGGCCGCGCGCTGGCCGGCCGCGGCACCCTTGAGCGGGATCGTCTTGTTGAGGGGGGCATTGATCTTCTTGTCCGCGCTGCGGATGGCGACGGCCGGCGCGTCGCCGGTGATTCGCACGACCTCGAAGGAGACCGTGTACCAGCCGGCGACCACGGGTGCGCGCGTGCACTTCTTGGCGTCGTCCAACAGATTCTCCACGCGCACGCCCGCGCCGGGTTTGGGCTTCGGCGCGGGCCCGCCAAGCGCGAGGCCGAGTTCCTTGGCAATGGCCTCCGCCAGGATCTTCGCGAGCAGCTTGTAGCCCTTGGGCGTGGGGTGCAGTCGGATCATGGGGCCCCAGTTCGGGATCGCGCGGATCGGCGCTTCGTACTCAACCCACACGACCTTGTCGTTGGCGAGGGTGGTCTTCAGCTTCTCGCGCAGAAACACGTTGGTCGCCGCGTTCGTCTGGTCGCGCAGCGGGTTGTTAGTCTGGCAAGGCAGCACGCTGGCGAGGAAAACCTTGCGCACCGACGGCTTCTCGAGCAGGCCCAGCACGATCTGCTCGATGCGATCTGCGGTCGCCCGCGCGCGGGACTGCACCTTCGCGGGGTCTTTGCCGTTGTTGTCGTTCGTGCCGATGAGCAGGTGGTAGTAGGGGCAGTCGGGCACGTCGTCGAGGCGCTTGAGGACCGCGCGGGTGCTGTTGCCGCCCTCGCCCGCGTGGCTGTACCCGAGCTTCGCGGTGTGCGTGCCGACGAACGCCAACAGGGGGAGGTGCTCCAACAGATCCGCGCGCCAGCAGTCGCCTTGGCCGGCCCAGGTGATGCTGTCGCCAATCATGCACAACGGCACTTGGGCCGGCACGGAGCCCTCGCCCCTGCCTGCTGGGGACGCTGCGGGAAGCATCGCTACGAGCGCTATTGCCGCGGCCAATCCAATTCGGTTTCTCATTTCAGTCCTCGTTTGCTCTGGGGTCTGGGGACGCGATGCGATCCCGCTTCGCGGGCTTCCGCGACCGGCCGCGTCCCCTGTCACCGCGCCCCCGCTACCGGCCGCTCCACCGGCAACCCGCGCACTTTGGCGCGCACGGTCACGGCCCGGCCCGCGGTGACTTCGAGCTTCTGCATGAAGCGCCGGTCGTGCGCGACCTTGACCAGCCACTCGCCTGACGCGGCCAGCTTGGGATCCTGGATCGCCACGCCCGGCTTGACGTGCGTCCGCCACGCGACCGCGGCGCCGTTCTTCTGGCGCTGCTCGAAATCTCCGTTGCGCAGCTTCGCGCCTTCGACGCGTATGTCGTCCACGTACACCCAGACCGGCTGCTGCGTCTTGGTGAGCGGATCGGAGTAGGAACTGCCAAGCAGGATCAGGCTGGCCTCGCCGCTTGCTTGGGGCATGAACGAGAAGCTCATCTCTCGCCACGAATCCGTCGGCAGGTTGCCCATGCGCGCGGACAGGCGGTAGCCCTTGGGCTTGGCCCACGAGGGGGCTTCGCAGCCGCGGACCGGTTCGAGCATGCCCGCGGTCCTCGTCGGCCACATGACGTGGATGTCAATGGTCGACGGCTTGAGGTTGGGCGCCGCGGCCTCGCCGAACTGCGACAGCCAGAGGAGATAGCCGCGGCTCACCTCGCACGTGCTCCCGCCGGTGTGCTTCAGCATCACCCACTCGTTGTCGCCCACGTTGCGCACGCTGAGGTTGAACAGCAGGCGCGGGTTGCGCGTCTGCGGCGCGAGGCCGAGCGCGCGGAAGGGCACCTTCCACTCGGCCGTCCACAGCCCCTTGCTCACCACCGCGGCCGCGTACTGCACGCCGCCGGTGCGGATGCGTTCTTGCACGGACTTGGGCGCGCCGGCCTCGCCCGTGGTCTCCCACGCGCCATCCGCGTATCCGCGCAGCACCATCACCGGGCCGATCTTGCCGCGGACCTCGGCGATGGCGATCTCGACCGCGTCGTCCCGGCCCCACTTGTGGCCGCGGGTGACGCCCTTGGCCGGGTTGACTTCGTTGTGGAACCGCACGTAGAGGTTGGCGTCGTCGGTCTGCACCATGGCTTGGCACGGCCGGGTGGCCTTCTTCATCGACGGCAGCCATTGCAATTCCACGGTCTGATGGACATCGGGCGCTTGGCCGGTCGCGTCGCCGGGCGTCCACTCCATCGCGCTCGTCTTGCCATCGATGACGATGCGGCCGGTCACCTGGGCGGCCTTGTACATGGGCAGGCGGCCGAGCGACTTGGCCGCGCGCTCGCGCAGGCGCATCCACCGCGGCTTCCAGTCCTTGGGCGGCAGGTCGAGCGCCACGGGCCACGTGCGCCGGTCGGGCGATTCGTAAAGGCCGATCTTGTCGAGAGGAGCCGGCTTGAAGCCGATCTCGCGGCACACGACCGCGTCGGGCTTGAGCCGGAAGTCCAACGTCGTGTGGTCGGGCTGCACGAAGCCCGGGTCGCGGCCTTCCCAGTTGTTGCGGATGGTGGACCATTCGGGCCGCATCGACAGCTTGCGGATGCCGTAGCCGCAGTCGACCATAACGTTGCGTTCGACCACGTTGAACCACGGCGCGGCGATGGGGTTCTTGGTGAAGATCTCGACGAGCTTGGGGTATTTCGTGCTGTACGGCGGCTGGTTCCATTTGTATCGCTTCAGATACTTGACCAGCGACCCCCACTTGGCGCGGCCGGGCGAGACGACGAAGCCGCCCTTGCCGTCGCTCTGGAACATGTCCACCCCGCGCGGGCCGATGTCCACGCCCCAGTGGCATTCGACAAAGAGGTTGTCGTGCACGTGGTTGGCCGCGCCGCCGGCGATGTACACGCCGCCGCCCAGACGATAGCACACGTTGCCATACACGTGGACTTCTGGCGCGGAGTCGTCCAGATGCACAAAGCGCGTCGCACTGCCGCAGCCCTCTATCGAGTCCTCGACGTGGTGGATGAAGTTGTAGCGGATGATGCTGCCGCGGCTTGTCCAGTCCCGGCCGGTGTAGAACACCCCGCCCTCGGAGGTCTCCGTGTTCGTGCGGAAGAGGCGGTTGAACTCCATCACGTGGTCGTTGCCTCGGAACCCGACCGCGATGTACCCGCAGTCGTGAATGAGGTTGTGCGAGAACCGCGCACCCACCCCGCGGATCGACACGGCCACCGACCCGGCGCGCACGATGCGGTTCGTGTGGTGGATGTGGCAGTTGTCCACCACCGCGTGGCCCGGCGCGAGCTTGTATCGGTCGCCCGTGTTGACCGCGACGCCGACGTTGCCGGTGTCATGGACGTCGCAGCCCAGGACCTGGTGCCGGTCGCCCGTGATCGCGATGCCGGTGAATGCGACGTTGCGCACCTCGCAGCCCACCACGCGGCAGTCGGAGCCCCTGGTGATGCGGATGCCGTCGCGCGCGGAGCATTCGATGCCGAGCCCGCGGAACTCGACATACCTCGCGCCCTCGCAGTTGATGACGGCCTTGGGATTGACCGAGAGCGTGACGTGCGAGCCGCGCAGGCCCTGGGGCGGGATGAGATAGAGCGCGCGGGCCTTGCGGTCCAAGAACCACTCGCCCGGCGCGTCGAGTTCCTCCAGCAGGTTGACCGCAAAGTAGCGGCAGGCGCCGCGGTCTTCAAGGCCGCCCAGGGTGTTGCGTGCGCGGAGCTGGATCGTCTTGGCCTTGCGGTCGATGGCCTTGACTTTGACGAATTCTGCGCGGTAGCCGCGTCGCCAATAGCCATAGAGCCACAGGCCGGCGGCCGCGTCCCAACGCTCGGCGCGGTCGCCGAGGTACTTGAACTCCGGCGTCTTGCCGGCCTCCTTGCCCGGCTCGACGATCTCGCCGAAGGTGGTGTACTCGGCATTGGGCCAGCGCGCCAAAGGCAGGCGCTTGCCATCTGCGAACAACTCGTTCAGCGAGCGGATATTGCGCTCGAGGAACCAGGTGTCGGGCCACTCCGGGCCGAGCTTGGATGCCTGGCCCGGCGTCAAGCGATACGCCCTCACGCGGCCGCGCGCCGCCTTGGGGATACGCTTCAGCGCCGCGGCGTCAGTGACAGGTTTGAACGCCGCGAGCTTCAGCGGCATGCCCCCGTTGAGCCACACGGCCTCGCCCTTCGCGGCCCGGTAGACCACCGGCGCGCCGGCTGCGCCGCTGTCCTCTGCGCGAAGCTCGAAGGGCTCGGGCAGCCAGTACGTGCCGCCGTGGAGCACTACGGCGACTCCGCCATCGAGCGGCTCCCCCGCCTTCTTCAGCGCCCGGACCGCGTCCCGCGCCTTGGCCAACGTGCGCAAGGGCGCCGCGGCCGTGCCGGGGTTGGTGTCTTTGCCGTTCGGCGAGACGTGGATCTCCGGCCCGGCCAGGGCCGCGCTGGCTATAGAGAGGCAGGCGAATGTGATAAGCGTTCTTGTTGACATGTGTTTCCTCGTGACAGGGGCCCTGTAGCCGCAGCCGCCAGGCTGCGGGCTGGAGTCTTGCGGACACAGCCCCCGCATGCTGGCGCATGCGGCTAGGCGCTTGGTGCGCGCTTCTGGTCGTGCTCATGCAACGCGGCCCAAAACAGGCCACCAAAGAACAGCACATACACGATCGCAAAAATGAGCGTCACGTCGACGCCCACGTTTCGGCTGAACCCGGGGCCCTCGCCGGCGATGCCGTAGAAGATAAACAGGTTCACGTTCGCCAACACGACGACCGTCAGCGCCGTCGGCAGCGCCGAGCGGTCTTCATGCATCAGCGCGAGCGCGAGGATGCAGGGCATGAACAAGTGATTCTCGTGCACGCCGATGTTGAACGTGAAGTATGCGAGGTAGCCGGCGAGCGAGTAAAAGAGGAAACGCCGGAACGTGCGCTCGCCGCGGAAGAAGCGCGCGAGCAACGCGACGTAGCACACCCAGAAAAGGAGCTTGGGCGCGAGCACGATCCGGGGATCGCGCGTGCGGATGTAGTCCGTCACGCCGCCCGCGGCCGCGCCGAACGTCGTCGGGGCGAATCTGTGAAGCGTGTACGTCAGAATCCAATTGAAATTCAACGCATTGCCGCTAAGGTAGTCGTGCGAGAGGGCCTGGCCGAACGCGCGGAACACCTCCGTTCCGAACACGGCCACGCACGCGCCGAGGATTGCGAGGCCAGGGACGCCCACGCGCAAGACAATCATCCGCCACTGCGCCTGAGGCAGATCACGCACGCGTGTGGCCTTCACGAGGTGCGCCAAAATGAACGGCGCGATGATCAGCGGCTGCCACTTGGTGAGCGCGCTGATCGAGAAGCACACCGCGAAGAGCGCAAGCCGTTCGCGCTGGAGCGCCCACAGCGCGATCACGAGCCACGGTGCGAAGTAGATGTCGGTGTACGCGAGGCCCATGCAGTTGAGCACGAGCGCGAGTTGCATGGCGGCGGCCATGAGCGCGCTCCGCGTCCACAGCCCGAACGCGACCGACGTGGCCAGCAGGCAGGTGAGCAGCGTGAGCTTGAACGCGGTCGACTTCTTGACACCGAGGTGTGTCGTGAGGCGGGGGATCGACGCGAGCACGACGTTGCCCAGCGGGGGGTAGTTGTCCTTGTTGGCCACGTATCCCGCCCGCACCCCCAGCCGCTCCGCGTGGTCGGTCCAGATCTTCCACTTGAACACGTCGATGGTGCCCCGCGTGTTGAACAGGCTCACCGAGACGGCGCACGCAAGCGCGAACAGCACAACGCTAGGGTATCGGCTCATAGTCGGCCTGACGAGCGGCGGCCACGTGAAGGGAGAGACACGCGGCGCATTGTAGCAGTGCGGCCCGGGGCTGCCAACCTTCCAGAATCTGCCAGGCCTTCAGGCGTCTATGCCTCGTCTGCTACTTCATGCCGAGGCGCTCGTAAAGCCGTTGGACCTGGTCGGCTTTGCCCAGGGTCGCGGAGAGGGCAAAGCGGATGTTGCCGATGGGCCGGTCCTGGCGCGGGTGGAACATCATGTAATGGCCGTAGTAGTGGCGCCGGAGATCGACGTAATCGAGCGTCGGGAAGTCGAACAGGCATCCCAGCGTCTCGCCCGTCGCGTCGTCCTGGACCGCGAACCAGCCCTGCTTGAACTGAGCCGCGGGGATATCGATCTGGCGGCGGCCGTTCCACTGCTTCAGGCCTTTGAGGGTGGGATAGAAGACGCGCTCGCCTTTCTTGTCCGCACCGATGCGGGAGATGAGACAGAAGTGATTCGCGACCGGGCCGGCGCCGTTGGTGTTGATGTCGATCAGGATGTGGTTGTCGTCCTTGCCCAGGCTGAAGGTCATCGTGATCGGCTTATGGTCAACCGGGTGGCGCCCAACGATCCGCGCGGAGACGCTCGCGCCGCACGGCGAGAGCTTTTCGGTCCGCCACTTCGCGTTGAAACTGTACCAGCTCCAGCCCAGCGGGTACGAGGCCGGCACAAGATGATCGTGGCCGGTATCGCGCAGCACGAGGTCGTGGACGACCACGCTGTTGGGGATAATCGTGGCCAGGATGTGGCTGTTCTCCAACGCCAGCAGGGGCATCTTTTTCGGCGCCATGCTCGCATGGAGTTGGTAGTCCTCATGCCTCTCATAAATGACCGCTCCGACGGCGAGGCGAATCGGAAGAACGCGAGCGTACGGCTCGCCGGCGATGTCGCCCTCGACTCGCAGCTTGCCCATGGCCACCCGAGGAGCCGCATCCGGCGCGGTGAAACGGAAGGTGACGGTCGCGGCCCTGCCGTTCGACAGCGATGGGAAGCGGAGAGACGGCTGCTGCGCTCCGAAGCCTTCGGGCAACTCGACGCGGGCCGTCAACCTCACGGGCCGGCGGCCGTTGGCCTGGGCCGTGACGGACAGCACGGGCGGGAGATGCCCGAGCGGGAAGATGGTGCGCATGTTGTTCACGCGGAGGTCAATCTTGGGCAGCACACGAGCCTCTACCCAAGGCGAAGCCGCCACGCGCCCATCATCGAGCGTGGCAACCATGTTGACTTGGTAGAAGCCGGGCGTGAGCGCAGTGGGTGCGGCGATCTCGAAGGAACGAGTGAACCGCTCTCCCGCGGCGAGAGTGAACCGCGCCGGTTTTCCTCGATACGCAAGCCCCGGTTCGAGCCCGGGCGCGAGCGCGCCAGCGATCGTCTTGCCGGAAGTGTTGATGAGCGTCGCGGCCGCGGCCAGGGTGTCGCCGGCGGTCAGGGTCTCCCGATTCGTCGCGATCCCCATGACCGCCGCGCGCTCGCCGGCCGGCAGGAGCGCGACGGTCGCGAAGTCGATGAGCGTGGGCAAGGTGAAACAGGCCCAGCGTGCGCCGTCCCGTTCTAGGACTGTCATGGGCAAGATTTCGGGGACCGCGCGCCGGCCTTTGCCCCGACGCGTGTTGGGCAGGACCCAGGCCAGTTCCGGCGCGGTCCCTGCGTCGAGCTGCACCTGCACGCGCAAGTTCTTCAGCGTCTTGTGCAACTTCTCAGGGGGTGTCTTGCGGTGGTCTGCGCCGGGCGTGACGATGCGGTTGGCGAGCCCCACCCAGTAGGCGCCGCCTTTGCGGAAGCTCTTGACCTTCAGCACGCCGATGCCGTCGGTGTAGCCCTCGACCACGACGTGGTCGCCGATGCCCCGCGAGCGCAGGTAGGCGCGAAGCAGTTGCGCCCAGGCCTTGGCCCCCTTGGCTGGCTTGGCGGCCGGCCCGGCTGGCGGCCGGTAGTCGTACCCGTACGCGTTCTCGTCCATCACCTGCGCACGCTCGTTCGTCTCCAGCACGTCGCGGTAGCCCTCCGTCCACGAGGCATAATAGACGAGCCCGACCCGCGCGCCCATGTAGAGGGCCGTGCCCTTCCCGAAGCGATTGAACGTCACCACGGGCCGGCCTTTGCCAATGGTCCCGATGGCTTTGGCCGCGCCGAGTTTGCGAATCGAGCCCTTGTTGAAGACCGGCGCGTGGGCGGGCAGGTTCGGCAGGCCCGCGGCCGCGCCGTCCAGCGCGATGGCCGATCGCAACGTGACGCGCGCCGCCTCGGTGGATCCGATCACCTCGTCGAACCCGTGGCCCGGCGCGCCCGCGTCGCGGTTGTACCAGTCGGCCGCAAACGCGCCGTCGAGCATAATGAGGTTCCCGCCGGCCGAGACGTAGCGCCGGAACAGCGCGGCAATCTCGCCGTTCACCACGCGCGAGAACGGGCCGACGATAATGGCCGGGTAGCGCGACAGCTCGCCGAGGTTGCGCTCAGAGAGAATCTGGAAGTCGATGTTGAGATCGTAGAGCATGTTCAGCATGCCGTTGAGATCGCTCGTGGAGATGCCGTTGACGAGCAGCGTGCGGTCGGATACGTACACGCCGACCTGCGGCGGCCGCGACTTGGACAGGAGGTAGAGGCCGCCCAATTGGCGCTGCTGGATGTTGATGGACCGCGAGACAGTGAACATGGGCTCGCGGCGGGCATAGTGGTTCGAGGAGTCCGCCACGCCCTGGTAGGCGGGATGGGGCGCGCCGGCGATGCACACGTGCGACAACCCGGTGCGCGGGCAATCCATGAGGAGCGACATCTGCACCCAACCGGGGTAGTAGTCCGGGGGCATGGCCAGCGCGTTGCCCGGCACGCCCGACCATTCGGCGATGTCGCGCAGCATGTGGATGCGGTAGGCGCCGGTGCGGTAGCCGATGCCGTGGCGCATGAGGACATCGCTGATCGCGGGAAAGTCCCACCAGGCCGCGGCATTGGCCCAACTGCCCCAGAAAGGGAGGCTCCAGACTACCGCGTGCTTCGGATCCTCCTGCTTCAAGGTGTCGTAAACAAACTTCGCAAAGTCGAGCTGGGCCCAGCGCCGGAACGCTTGCCAGTCGCAGAAGCGCCGAGACTTCTCGAACTTGGTGGGCGGCTCGACGGAAGCGAAGTCCTTGAAGTCACTGCCCCAGGCCGTGTTCAGCGTGGCGATGGTTTTGTATTGGTCTTGCAGCCGCTCGCGGAACCGCGCCTTGGACACCGGGTTGAACCCGCCGAAGCAGCGATAGGCGAATTCGTCCTGCGGGTAGTAGCCAAAGAGGAACGGCTTGTCCTTCAGGCTTTTGGCGATCTCGACGAGCTTCTTGCGCAGGTATTCGCGATAGCCCTGGTCCAGGAAGCAGACCGCGCTGCGGCCGGCCGGTTTGCCGTTGGCCGTCATCATGGCCGCGTCGGGATGCGCCTTCAGATAGAGCCTGTCGTGCGCGACGCCTCCGGACCACACGTAGAACTGGCGATGCCCCGCGGCCGCGCCGTAGATTTCAGGCTTCCCGTACGTGGTCGTGTTGCCCCAGTCTTCGGCGAACTCGTAGAACCGGTCGTTGCGCTCCGCGGACCAGGTGAAATCCATGATCAGGGGAAACGGTTTGCCGTCCGCGTAGATGACGCCGTTGCGGTGCGAGAAGGCGCGCGCGCCTTGTGGCCATTTTGTTGGGCCGGGAACCTGAGCGAAGGCCGTGAGGCAGCAGGATAAGGCCGCGGCAAGCAGGGTCGTCCGCTTCAGCATTTCACCAGCTCCTGTTTTTTCAATGCGACGCAACGCTCTTGGAGTGCGCTGGCCTGGCAGCGCTTTCGCACAAAAGCGGCGTCAAGCCGCCGCACTCCAAGATGCCAGAGCGGCTACCTCACCGGCCAGCGGCCAGGGATCTGATCCCCTTTTCGGCCGCGGCGCGGTGGGACTTCAATGCGGAATCGTCGGCCAGGACGCGGCGATACGCCTCCTGGGCCTCGTCGCTGCGGCCGGCCGCGGCGAGGGTGTTGCCGCGGGACAGCAGTATGGCATTGCGCCAGTAGCCCTTGAGCTTCTCGATGTTCGCGCGATTCAGCGTGGCGAGGGCCTCGTCGAACTTGCCCTGCCGGGTGAGAATGCCCGCGGCGCCCAGCAGGGCTCGGAACTCATCCGCAGCTCCGATCCTCTTCTTCGATTCGAAGTTTTGCCGGTAGGCTTCGAGCGCCGCGTTGTCGTCCTTCAGGTTTCTTTCGCGGTTGACGCCCATGAGGGTGAGGATGCTGATTCGACGGCGGCGGTCTGAGGTGTAGGCCAGAGCCGTCTGCAAATCCGCCTCGGCCCTTTTCCCGGCCTTCGTCAAGAGGTAGGCCCGGCCGCGTGCAAACGCGCCGGCTCCGATCTGCCAGAAGGGCCACTTGCCAAGATTCTCATCGCCGAACTGCTCGATGAGCGCCGCGTACTTGCGTTGCGCGAGCAGGTTTTCCATCCGCACGGTTTTAGCGACGGCCTCGATCGGGATTTGCTCGGCCAACTCGCCCGCGCGTGTGTAGTCGCGGAGGCGGCGCGCGCAACTCGCAGCCTGTTCGAGCGCGTCGGACTTCTGGAAATCGGTCGCGTCCTTGCTCCCGGCCATGGCCACGTACGCGGCAAGGGCTTCTTTCCTCTTGCCCGTGCGCCACAACTTCTCAGCCTTCCGGCGGGCGAGGACGTAGTCGGTCACCGCCGGGTCGGCTGGGAACTGGTGCGAGAGGCCGGCGTAGAAGTGGCCGAACTTCATCTTCTCGTGAAAGCCCTTCGTGCCGGTGGGCGAGAACGCGGAATACTCCGCGCCGTTGTCGCGGATACGCTGCCGGCAGAGGTTGATGTGCCAAGGCAGGCTCTGCGTGGGCTTGTGGCCGATGACCTGGTGGAGCGGGTCGTTCTTGTCTTGCGTGACGGGGATGCGGATTTCGACGGCCCAATGGTCGTCCGCCACCTGCGTGGCGACTTCGGCTTGGGAAGACCAGCGGAACCAGTTGGCCTTGTTCGCGCCGCGGTCGAGGTCGATGTGCGCGCCCGCGGGGTTGATGGCGATCTGGTAATAGCTGTGCGACTCGGTCTCCAACAGAATCTCCACCGCGTCGCCGTACCAGATGGCTTGGTCGCCGTTTTTCGTGGTGGCGATGTTCAGCTTCTCTCCTGGCTGTTCTTGGCAACGAATCGCGAAGTACAGGTTGCGGCCGATCCAGACGGTCTTGAAGGTTGTGCCGTAGATGGGCTGCCGGCCGGTCTGCAACTCTCGCATGCGGCCGGTGGCCGCGGAGAGGCATTTGACCCACGCTTCGTCATCGAGTTTGCCGTCGACAACGATCTTGCCCCTCGGGTTGCCCACCAGGCGCAGTTTCGGGACCGGCCCGCGTTTCTGCGCGAGCTGGCGGCGCTTGTTGCGCAGGCCGTCGAGGTAGTTGTCGATCAGTTTGATTCGCCGCGCGTACACGGAATCTTCGGGTGCATCGGCCTTGGCCGCGGCGAAGAGCGCGAGCGCGCGGGCGGCCTTGGCGCCGTCCTTTTCCATCTCGCGCCAATTGTTCTCACAGTACTGGAAAAACGCCCGCATTTTCTTTGCGGCCGGGCCGTAGAAGAGCCGGCAGTATTCGTCGAACATCTTCACCGCATCTTGCTGCTTGCCTCCCCAGTACATGCGCGCGGTAAAGTAAATCAGGAAGTGGTTGAAGCCGATGGCGTTTTCGCCAAAGTCCATGGACAGCCACACGTCCTCGCCGCGCGAGATGCCTTTGGTCTCGTTGATGCTCTCGCCCATCACGCGGGGGATGTACGCGGGCAGGTAGAAGCCGCGGCGGGTAAACGGGTAGTTCTCGAAGATCACGAGCGGGTTGTCCGTCTTCTTGGCCCATGCCGCGCGGAGTTGGCGAAGCGCCGCGCGCTCCTCCGGCCTGTCGCTGGTGGGCCGGCGGCCGCCGACGATGATGACCTGCACGTTCGGCTCGAGCTTGTCGATGTTGCTCGGCGGCATGGTATAGATGCCGTACGCGCAGTTGGAAATCTTCTTGCCCGGATGCGTCTTGGCCACTTCCTTCGCCACGCGGTTGACGAAGTCCCAGACGTAGTTGGAGGCCATGCCGCGAGACCCCAATTCCGGCGAGGCCTTGCCCTCGCACAACTTGCACTGGCAGATCGCGGTGTACCCGTCCGGCGGCATGATGGACACCACGTCCATCTTGTAGTGGTCGAACTGGGCTTGTGCGAATCGGACGGCCTCGCGGAGCAGTTCCTCGTTGGAATAGCACAACTGGTGGAGCCGCAGCCCCGGCTGGGTTTGCCGCTTGCCGCCGTAGAGAGCGAACCAATCCGGGTGATGGGTCAGCGTGTATGTGTTATTCGTCATGAGGGCCAGTCCGTGCGCGGCCTGTCGGCCGTAGGGCTGGCGCACGCCCAGGTGGAAGCCCCACATGTTCGCGTCGCGGCCGTAGATGCCGGCGCGGAAATTGAGGATTCGCAACTCGAAATCCGGGCGCACCGTCTTGTCGCCCTGGGGCACGGCGATGGTCTTCATCTTCGGCACGACTTCGCCGATGTCGCCCGGCATGTACCAGCGCACGCCCAGGCCGCGCAGGAACCCGCACACCGCGTTGAACGAGCCGCGCTCGTCATAGGTCCAGACGTTGACGTTGCCGTCCTTATCGACCTTCTGCTCCTTGGGGGTGCCAAAGAGCGCGTCTGGGCCGCTGTAGTGTTTGTGCAGTTGAGAGTGCGGATAGCCCCAATGTCTCCCCGTGATCTTGTCCCACGCGCGCTGCATCTTCCCGCTGCGGATATCTTGGTAGCCTCGCGGCCACGGCTCGATGGGCGTGAAGTCCGAATCCTGGCCAATGAAGACGACCCAGTCTTGCCCGGCGGCGATGCGGTAGGCCCCATATTTCAACCCCTAGGCCGTGATGCCGAGTTTCTCCGTGTACGGGCTTTGGCCGACGTAGACACTGACTGGCATCTCGCCGCTCGGAGTCGCCGCGATCGGGAGCGTCGCTCCGGAAATCTTAGCGATGTACTTCTGGAGTTCGCGCGCGGCGAGTCTTGTCGTGCGCGGCGGATCGGCCGCGATGACGATTTGCGCGCGAGCCTGACCATCCTTGATCATGAAAGGCTGGGCGCAGGCGGCGCTGGCCAGCATGGGGCCGAGCATGCTCATCAATGCTGCCGCGCCACCAAACCAACGCGGCTGGCTGCGATGCTTCATCATTATTGTTCTCCTGTGTGTCTGCGACATGAACCGGGCATACGACTGCTTCCCTGCTTGGGCGCCTTGTCTCACTTGGTCCAATCTTCGACCTGGAGCCCGGCACCTTGTCGAAGTCCTGGCGGTTCCGGGTGACCACGATCAGGGAGTGGGCGAGCGCGATGCACCCAATCCTGAGATCGTGCGTCTTGACCTTCTGAGACGCTATTCCGCCCTTGGTGCGAAGCTTGGTGTAACAGTCATGGGCTGCGGCAGTGTAGTCGGCTACCGGGATGTGCCGATGAAACTCAACCGCCTCCCGGAGACGCTGGTAAGCCCCGCATAGCGCTCGTCCGTCGTTGGCTGCCTCCGCCTTCCGGACCTGATTGAACCGCCCCCTCAGTTGCTCCTCAACTGAGACAATGCTTGTCCCGACGACGCCAGGCCCTACCTGCTGAATGCGGTCATGGATCTGCCTGCCTACTCCATCCGGATCCCTTTGGAGGAGGCTCATCACATCCGTGCCCAGCAAGTAACAAAGTCTCATGCGCCCCGCGCCTCCCCCGATCTGATTTGCGCGACCTCAGCCACGAAGTCGTCCCACGTGTCGTCGGCGGCCCACATGCCTACTGCCCCTGCCCACGGATCGTGATCTTCTGCCGCGGGCAACTCCATGGCCATCGCCTGGTCAAGGAGGTCCTCTGAAAGTTGGTAAGAGAATGGCGCGCCGGGGCGCTTGTCCGTGGTGCCGAAGAAGTTCACGATGCTCTTGCGCAGATCCTTTGGGAGGCCATATAGATCCAGCGTTAGTGCATCGATTCTGGCAAGGATGAGGCGCATACGATCTGTCGGCACGTCCGGCTCGAACGGCTCCCTGGGACGAACCGCGTCCTCGAATACTCGAACGGCTTGCTCAATCGCAGCCACAGACTTCCGTCGCGCCAAGTCCGGCATTGGTATGCGAGCCACCACTGGGTCGGGATGGTCGCGCTTGTCGCAATGCGCGTAGAGAAAGGCATTCGTGACCGGGCCGTTGAGTATACCCGCGACGACTTCGAGCGAGATATCCGCCTTCGGCCTGCACACGGCGAACCGGCTCGTCACAGGCATCCCCTGGTGATCTATAGCGGCCTTGACACGCCAGTGGCCGCGGCCTGCACTGGCGTAGTTCATGAGCACCTGGGGGGCGCCTATCTTCGCGCCCTTTCTGGGGCGCGACACGGCCCCTTCGTCCAGACTCATCCACGCCGGATCACGCAGCGTGAGGACATCAAGGCACGCCTCTGTCCGATGATACCCTCGCACGGCTCCGACGAAGTACTCCTCTGAGACCGTCTTCGCCCCCGTGGGCAAGTTCTTCCCTTCGTACGTCAGACCCTGACCCACTTCTGCGACACTGCCAAGCGACACGCACGTGCCCGCCAGGTACTCCCACACTTCACGCAGCATTGGGACAGCAAGCTCGCCTTTTGGGCGATTCAGGAAGTAATCTTGGGGAACGCTCGTCTCAAACGTGGCGCCATAGGCTTCCACAAACAGGGATCGTTCGTCCTCACGGGCAACGTGTTTCTGCGACTTCCACTTTCGGGCGATCAGTATGCCGCTCTCCGCGTCAGAGTGATTGAACACGTGGTCTGGGAGAAGACAGACTTCCAGAAGATGCCATTCATCCAGCAACTGTTTACGCAGCGACTCCGGCTTCTTCCCCGATATGACTTCCCGCGGCACGACCAGGCCTAGTATCGCGTCGCCAGGCAAGTGTGTGAGGCATCGACAAAGCATTTCGGTGGTCTTGTTCGCCATGACGGGCTCGCGCCCATCCGCCAGCAGAGCGGCCCGCTCCTCTCGGCTGAAGTTCTGGAAGGGCGGATTGGCGAGCAGCACGGTGGCCTGCGATGCTCCCCGCTCCAGCATATCGGTGCGCCACATGTCGCCTTGCTCGATTCGCCATCCATCCTTGTTCGGGAAGTCGGCGAGAGTCAGCGAAAGGAGGGCCGTCTCCACAGCAAACGAATCGACGTCGAAACCGGACATGTGCTCGATGAAGTACTGGTGCTTCCGACGTGGAGTCCAGTCTGGCGGCAACATGAGACGGACTCGTCTGAGAACGGAGGTCAGCAGCGCGGCACAGCCGATGGCAGGCTCAAACACGTGAAGGGCGTCGAGCGAAATGTCCTCCAGTGGTAGCCGCCATGCAATGTAATCCGCGATGTAGCTGGGCGTGCTGTGCGTGCCGTACCGCTCGCGCGTCTCCTTCGTGACCAACGTGTTCTCGTACACGTGGGCGACGCTCTCGGGCGTGAGATTGTGGAACCGAATGCTGTCTCTGATGGCCTCGAACACAAGCCGCTGTGTTTGCTTGTTGCGGACCAATGGCTGCTTGAAGGGAGGTGTATCGTAGTAGTCCCTCACCGCCGAGAGCACGCCGCCGGGATCGTTGAACTCGATGCTGTGGCCCTTGTCAGCCAGTATCTTCCCCGTCAGCATCCGGAACACGAGGCGGAAGAGTTCGGGAAAGGCTGGAGCCTCCCCGACTGCCTCCTTGTGGCAGGCCACCGCATCCGTCATCACCCTCTCGACGAGTTCGTGAAGCTTCTTCCCGACCTCATAATTGAGGGCTGGCAGCAACCCCGCATCAACGAAATCGAGCTGTTTGGCCCTGCTGGCAAACGGGTTCTTGGCGGCAACGATCCGGGTGGGAGAGAAGGTGCCGCTGTGCTCGGAAAGGAATGCCGGCACTTCCGTCAAGGGAAGTTCGGCCTTCCGCTCAGGCAGTCCTACCCCGCGGACCGCCCAGCATTGCGCTTGCCCATCTATGACCACGAACACGTAGGGAGCCCCAAGCGCGCGGAACTCCCCCACATCGCTCGGGGTGACGGGCTTGCCACTGGGGATAGACACAACGGCAATGCAAGCCGTCCGGAAATCGTACGGCTCGCACCCAAACGCCGCCAAGGCGACCCTGCGCGTAGGCATCCCGCTCGCGCCGAAGTCAGCGAACTCGTAACGGCTCTTGATCAAGTCCCTACGGAATCCGCACGACTCCAGCGCCGGCCTGAATACTCGTCCGATAGCAGCAGCGTTCATTGCCAGATGACCTCGCAGAAAGGCCCGCTCGTCTCCTCTACGATGGTTCCTCGCTGTTCGGTGTGGGCTGAATGGCGATACGGCTCGCCGGCGGGTCGCAGCATGCCAAGCACGGCGCACTGATGTGATTGGCCGGGACACGGCCGCGGCCCTGAAAGGGCCACACATACCAGCCCGGGGCGAAGCCCCGGGTCGCGGTCCGTCATCAGTAGCCCTGAGCCCTGAAAGGGCGTGACATCTCGTCGCGGTGAGTTCTCCATGTCTCGCCCTTTCAGGGCTTGCGGAGTGGGGTTATCGACGTTTTCCCGGGGCTTCGCCCCGGGCTGGTATGTCACGCCCCGTTGGGGCGAGTGGCCTCTTGCGCCGAGGCCATTTGACAACTGTCATCCAGTGCCCCACTGCGCGACCTTGGCCAATGCGACGATGAGCAGGGCAAGTTGAGGGATAGGCACTACCCACACGAAACAGCGAGGAACCTCTCCGATTCTATAGAGTACATGGCACACTGACAACTTGCAGGCCCAAGGCGGGCGACATGTGTCCGCGATGAAAGTCAGAAGTTCTTCGTCCCCCCATCCCTGCTCTGCACGTAGTACGCCATGGGCACCGGCTCGGGATCGCAGACCTCGGTCAGGCGCGTTTCGATGGGCCGGCCGGTGAGAGCTTCGATATGGGGGATCAGCTCCTCGGCGACTTCGGGATGTTGTGTGATGACGTTGTTGTCTTCGTCCGGGTCGTTGACGATGTCGTAGAGTTCAGGGGTCTTCTCCTCGCGGCCGACCGCGTGCACGAAGTTCCACTTGTCCGTGCGCACGGAGCAGCGCGCGACCGCGTTGCCGTTGGCGAACTCGGCCCAGCCGCAGACGATGGTGTCGCGAATGCTGTCGACCTTGCCGGTGGCGAGCGGCCACACGCTCGCGCCGTCGGTCTCGAACGGCACGTCGAGCAGGTCGAGGATGGTGGGCATGACGTCGTGGCTCTGCACGTACTGGTCGATGCGTTTGCCGGCCGGGCCGCCGGGGTGGCGCATTTGCCACACGATGCCGGTGTTGAACGGGTGCAGGAACTGCGCGCTCTTGCCGAACACGCCTTTGTCCATGACCTGCGTGCCGTGGTCGGAAAGCACGATCACGACCGTGTCGTCGCGCAGCTTGAGCGCGTCGATCTTCTCCAGCACCGCACCGACCCACTTGTCCACGAACGTAACCTCGCCGTAGTAGAGCGCCTTGATGCGCTCGATCTCCTGCTCCGTGGGCTGGCCGTGCTCGTATGCCGCGCCGGGCATGAGGAAGTCCTTGCCGTCGTAGTCGGGGCAATACTTGTCCGCGTAGCTCGTGGGCGGGTCCCAGGGCTCGTGCGGGTCGAACGCCTCGACCCAGAGCATTAACGGCTTGTTGCGCGCGTTGTCGTCGAGCCAATCGCACGCGTTGAGCATGACCTTCGCGACGGAGTAGTCTTCCTCCTGCTCGCGGCCGCGCATGTTGAGGAGGTATTGGGCGAGCGTCGAGTGCTTGCGCCAGTTGACCGGCTCGCGCACGTGCTTGAGCATCTCAGCCTCGATCGTGTCGAGCGGCGCGGCCTTCCAGTTGTCGCTCTCTTGGCCGCGGATGAAGTACCAGGTGCTGAACCCGCGCCAGTAGTTCATGGTCGGCTTGAACATGTGGTACACGTCGGACACGAGGCCGGTCACGTACCCGCGCTTGGAGAGGATCTCGGCGATGGTGTCCTGCTCCGGCGGAATCTTGTGCCAGCCCGGCGCGTGGTGCCAATGGCCGCGGCGGTCGAAGTTGTACTTCCAGGGGAATGAGCGCCGGCCGGTGAAGAACGCGCGGCGAATCTGGAGCGTGGGCTGGCCTTCGCCGTACGCCTGATCGAAGACCACGCTCTCCTCGGCCATCTGATCGAGGTTGGGCGTGTCGACGAAGCTCATCTTCTTGCCCGGGCCAATGATGTCGTGACGGAAAGTGTCGAGGCAGATGACGACGACGTTCATGTTTGAGGGCTCCAAGAGGAGGGGTGAGGGAGTGGAAGGCCTTCGCCTTCCGTCTTCCGTTGCACAAATCACCTTCTGCATCCGTGGGGCGGATCCGCCATCCGTGGAATTTCTCCGATCTCTTTGGCTGCCTGTGCGCCGCCCACCGTACGGCGCAATGTTGCGTAGATAAGCCTGGCGTCCCGTAGGGACTGGTGTCCACTCAGGGCTCCGTGTCCCCAGCACTGAAGTGCTGGGCTAGTCTCAATTGTCCCTACGGGACAACAGAATCGCTTAAACAAAGCGGGCTTTGCCCGCAACCCGGGAGCGGAACGCCTTCGCGTTCCGACGGACGGTCCCGAGGCTTCGGGATCCGCTCCGGGCAAGCAACTTCTTGTTTTTTATGACAGTTCCGGATGGATAAGGCACTATGCTTTTTCGCAGACTTCGCTGCGAGAAAGAGGCGGCTGCGCTGCCGTCGGGCCGCTTGTAGTAGGGCGATTTATCGCCCGTCTGCCTCGTGAGAGCAAGGACGTTCGACGGGCAATGAATTGCCCTACTATAAACCACGTCGCCTCGCGCCGCACACATCGACAACATGTTGTCGTTCGAAAGCCGGTAAGGGCCTAAGCGCCATTGCACCGTACGGCGGACGGGCGCAAGCGGCTACGCGTCCACGAGCCGGGGTGCGAGCATCTCTTCGACCACGCCCGCGAGCCGCGGCTCCTGGCCCAACGCGTGCATGATCTCGACGCGCAGGCCGTCGAGCTTCGATTCACACTCCCGCGCGATTCGGGGCAAGTCCTCCTGCACGTGCTTGCCCGCCAAGAGCAGCAACGGCAGCACGACGACCTTGCGGCATCCCTTGGCATAGAGCGACTCGATTGCGCCAGCGACCGAGGGCTCGCCTCGCGAGACGAATCCTGGCTCGATGAGCGTGTGTTTCAGGCGCCGCCGCATGTCGTCCGCAAGCGCGACCAACGCGTTGTTCGCGTCGCCACGTCCGGTGCCATGGCCGACGATCGCCACGCCGATCTGCTGCGGTTGCTGGGGGGCGGTCATGTGCCGTTCCTGTGATGGTTGGCGGGCTTGGCCGTGCCGTGCCACGTTTGAAGTGCCGCAGGCTCCAAGGCAAGCCTCACGAAGGTTGCCAACATTCGGGAAGGTCTCCGCACAAGGAGCCTCGCCGAAGTCGCCAGACGTTCTGGCCTCTCCCGAAGCCTCGGGATCGCGTTCCGACGGACGGTCCCGATGCTTCGGGGTCCGCTCCATGCGTGCAACATCTTGTTTTTCGTCGCGCTTACGAATGCTTAAGGCATGAAGTTGATCGATTGGCGGCTTGATGGCCACAGCAGATTTGTTCCAAACACCCTGGAGGGCTCCGAACAAGAATCGCTCAGCCCAGGCCTTACAGTCCGCCGTATGGCGCCATGGTGCGAACTTAAGGCCGGCGTCCCCTAGGGACGACCGAGAATCGCCCAGCGCTTCAGCGCTGGGAGTGGCTTAAAGAAAGCGGGCCTCGCTCGCAACCCAGTTAGACTTTCTGATTCCGTTGCCGTCAAACTCCGTTGCCACTCTTCATTCTGAGAAAAGGCCCGACCTCAAGCGCGACATCACAGATGCGGCACGCCCTAGGGCATGAACAGCTTCTGGCACTGGGGGTTGGCCATGATCGCGGCGACCAGCGCCTTGCACAGCGCTTGCATGCCCCGCTGGGTGTCCATGTGCCGGGCGGACGAGTTGCCGATCCAGAGGATCTTGCTGCGCCGGTTCTCCACGATCCTCAAGGTCACGCCCACGTTCGCCACGCTCACCACGCGGTGCTCGGCCTCCGGCACTCGGTTGTTGTTCCTGAGCACCTCCATGACGGCGTCCTTGGACGTCTCCGGGAACCGCACGTGGAGTTTGCTGGCCTTCATTGCCTCGACCGGCGCCACCTTCTGTATGAGGGTCGCCTTGGTTGCGATGGGCTCGGGCTCGGCCTTGTAGGAGGTGTGGCCGGCCCCAAGGGTCACGATGCCGAGGACGAGTCGGACGGGGAACGTGACGAAGTTGGCCAAGCCGGCCGAGGTCTTCAAGCCGTGCGTGTAGTCCTGGTATTCCTTGACGTACCGCTCGTCGAACGTCCGCGCGTAGGCCTGGAAATCGGCCACGTACTGGCGGTAGTTCCTCTCATAATCCTGTAAAGCGTTGTTGAACTGCTTCTCATATTCGGCGAACGCTTGCTCGTAACGCGCGTAGTCCTTCTCGTACTGGGCGTATGCGCGCCGGTATTGGGCGATCTTCTTCACGTAGCGGTAGTAGCTGTCATCGTCGAGCACCCAGGGCAGCCTGGCGTTGATGTTCTCGATGCTGAACGCGGTCACCGCGCCGCTGATCCAGAGGTCGCAGTTGTGGACCTTGCCGATCTGGCTGAAGAGCTGTTTGTCCGTGAGGTTGACAACGTCGTCTTGTGCTCCCTTCTGCTCTTCGAGCACCTTCTGCATGACTTCGTTGCGGTCGAGAAGCGTGAACCTCGCGCCGGCGGCATGCTGGTGCACGCTGAGTTCCCGATAGATGAAATCCGCCGCGAGCCGGCCCGGCGCCCCTTCTGTTTTCACGTCGCTCTTGAGGTCGAGCACGGCCACACCGAAGGTTTTCCCATTGGCGGGCTTCGGCAACGAGCCGGCCGTCCGGCTCGACACCCACTGGCCACTAGTGGCCTTGGCGGGGTCGGTCACGATGAACTCTTCTTCCGTCATGAGCCTCACGCCGGGGAGCATGATGGCATTGTCCGCAACTTGTTCGTCCGCGCGGTCGTAGATATTTGTGCGGGCCTTGGGCAGCACCACCTCGAACTTGAGGGATTCCGTCTCAGGCGCGACCGGGGGCTGGGGCTGCCGCTGGGCCGCGGTCTTGGACGGTGGCATGGGCGGGGGCGGCGCGGGCCCGGTGATCTTGCAGCCGCACAGGGCCACAAGCAGGGCGATGCCGAGCGCGGTGCAGAATGGCCTATTGCTTGCCATGAGTGAACTCCTCCGTTTTCAGGTCGTAGGTCACCTGGAGCTGTCGGTTTGCGCGGTCGATCGAAAGTTCGGCCGGCTCCTTCTCCGAAAGCTGGCCCTCGATCTTGTCTCGGTCGAAAGGCCTGAGGCCGGATTGTGACAGGTGTTGGTGCAGACGCCTCGCCACGAGCGCGGCCGCGGATGCCTTGGCGCGATTGATCCACAGCCGGCCCTCGGGCATGCTGGGCGTGGTGACGGTGATGGAGACTCGCCCGTCGCCAAGCGCCCTGATACCGGGGGGGGGCGCGAGTGTGGCCGAGGCCTGGCCGCCAGCGGCCGGCGGCCGGCGGGCGGCGCCCGCGCCGGCCGCAATGGACGGCGAGACCGCGTTGGGGTCGATGTATTGGGGTTGCAGGAAGAAGATGAACTCGCCGCCCTCATCTCCCGCGCCTTGCAAAGGGCCCACGCGCGGCGTTTGGCTGGCATTGCGCGCGATCCCGACCTTGATGCGGTCGAACAGTTCGTTCGCCACGAGGTAGGCCTGCCGGTTTCGCCGGAGAGCCTTCAGCAAGAAGTAAGCGAAGGGGCTGTGGCCGCCAAGCCCCACGTCCGCCACCGGCTCCGTCAACCCCGACGTGAGGGCCTGCCGCGAGGGCAGTTCGTGCGCTCGCCGGTAGTAGGGCTCGGTGATGGTGGGCCGGGCGCTACGGCTCCCGAAGAAATCGCCAGAGAAACACGAGTCGCTGATGAGCAGCACGTGCTTGGCCTTCATGTTGGCCACCAGGCCCTTGACACGTTTGCTGCTGATCCACGTTGTGGCCCGATCGGTGCCGTCCACCGGGATCCAAAAGCTCGTCTTCTCGATCTCGTCCAGGTTGCCATGCCCCGCGTAGTAGATCAGGAGGCTGTCATTCTCCGCGGTCTGCCCCGCCATTTCCCGCAGCTTTTCGATGATGTTGTCGCGTGTGGCGTCTGCATCGTACAGCGCGTGCACGCGGTCCACGTAGTAACGTTCCCGCAGCACCTTGACCACCGCCTTCGCATCGGCGACGGCCCCGCGCAGGCTCGCCCACTTCTGCCAATGCTTGTATTGGTTGATGCCGATCGCGAGCACCCATTGTCTGCCCACCGCGCCTGCGCCAGGCACCCGGGCCACGCCGCCCATCCCCCGTTGCCCCAGCACAGGGCCCCCTAGCATGGTAATTGCGAGCGCCGCGACGATACGGTGTTTTGCCATGGCCAGACATTGCCGGTCAAAGATGGGCTTCGCGACGGCAGATATCCTATGTGGCCCCCCCTCGGCTGTCAAGGCGCCGCGCCGCCCCTTGTAGGGCTGCTATGTCTCTATCGGACGCGGATGAACGCGCGGGCGCTCATGCCGGGCAACAGCAGCAGCTCCTCTGGCTTGGGCTCCTTCTCGAATCGGATCTTGACCCACACTTGCTCGCCTCGCGACGGGGGCCGGGCGGACCCGGTGGCCACGACCGCTCGGCGCTCGACGGAGGACGTGGAGAGCGACACGAGGTCCACGTACGCCGGTATGAACTCCCACGCGCCGGCGATCGTGGCGACCGTGGCTTTCTGCTTCGGCCTGAGGCGGTAGGCGTCGGCTTCGCTCACGAAGCCCTCGATCCAGTGGCCTTGGCTGTCGTCCCGCACAAACACAATGGGCTCGCCCTTCTTGCACACTTCGCCCACCTCGCCAAAAGTGCGCAGCACGGTGCCGTCGACGGGGCTACAGATCGTCTTGGACTTGAGGTTGGCCTCGCGCTGGTCGACGGTGGCTTTGGCCTTCGCCACTTCGGCCTCTGCGGCTTTGATGCGCTCCTCGGCGAGCTTGATCTCGAACCGCCGCGCCTGGGCCCGTTTCTCTTGAGCCTTGGCGTCCAGGAGTTGGGCTTCGCACACCTTGACTTCGGCGGCAAGCCGGCGCAGCTCCCCCGCGCCTGTTTTGGTCAGCGCCAAGGCGGCGTCCTGGGCGTCCACGCCCTTCTCAGACGCACGGACTTCCTCCGCGGTCGGCCCGGCTTGTGCGAGCTTGAGGTTCAGCTCGGCCTCCGTCAGGGCGTTTTCGGCCTCGGACAGCAGTGAGAGCTTTTGCTCCATCTCGACGTTGGATATCACGCCGCCCTTGGCGAGTTTGTTGGCGGCTTCCACGTCGATCTTGTAGAAATCTCGGCGGTTCTTGGCCGCGGCCAGCCGCGCCTTGAGCGCGGCGATCCGCTCGGGCCGGGTGCCCTTCCTGAAATTCTCGTCCAGGGCTTGGCTCTGGTCGCGCTGGGCCTGGGCGCGGCGGATCTGTTCGGGCAGTTGCGCCTTGTAGTGGTCGCGGTCCGCTTCGGTCCGTTCGAGCGACGCGGACGCCACGCTCACTTGGGCCTTGGCCAACTCGATGGCCGATTCGATCTGGGCGCGCAGGATGTCGAGCTGTGCGCGGCCTCGCGTGAGGTCGCTCTCGCGGACGGCCAAGTCGGCCTTGGCCGCTTCGAGGGCGGCCGCCAGTTGCGTGTCGTCGAGCCGTGCGACCGGATCGCCCTTCTTGACCGTGTCGCTGGGCACGACGTACAGCTCCGCGAGCCGAGCGTCGACGTCCGAAGCGAGTTCGACGAGTTCACAGTGCACGCTCGCCTGGACCGTCGTGACGTATGTGCAGACGTAGTACGTGTAGCTGGCCACGGCCAACACGACGAGGGTGGCCAGCACGAGGCCGACGGTCCAGAGGCGCCGTTTCCACTTGGAGGCTTGGATGGGGGAATCTCCGCCGCGCGCCGCGCGCCGGTGGTCGTATTCGAGGCTAGGGTTAGGAGTGGTGTCGGCCATTATGTTTCGCTGATGATGAGGTTCTGGCTACGAGGATCGAGCGCGGACAGGTCTTCGACCATGAAGCGGTTTTCGTCGGCGTCCACGATAACAAGGCCCCCTCCCGGGAGGCGTCGGATTTTCTCTCGGTCAACAATCTCGAACCGCGCGCGGCCGCAGTCCGTGTCCACGTCCCAGTGCGACACGCCCCAACTTTCGGAGATGCTGTGCACCGCGGTGATGCGGGGCACGAAGTAGTTCAAGTCGAGTGCGTCTTGGACCGCCTCCCGGCTGGCGTCGTCGAGTGCGTCGAGATGGGTGAGGAGGCAGACCTCCTTGCCCTTGTCGTTGATGAAGCTCACGTAGGGCGCGGCGTGTGAGAGGGGGAACGCCCTGACCGCGCGCACGCCGTCGTACACGGTGTCGTCCACGCGCACGTGCATGACGAAGCGCGCATCGCGCCACACGCGCACGCGGTCCGCGTCCACGAGCTTCGCGGACTCGCGCATGTGCGCGGCGTGGTCGTTGTCCGTGGACATGGGGGGTTCTCGGGGCTCAGACTTTCACGTTTTCCGACCAGGCCGTCATCTTCGACAGTTCGGACTGCATCTTGCAGAGCCGGCTGTAGAGGCCGCCGGATTGGAGCAACTCGTCGTGCGTGCCCATTTCGGAGATCTTGCCGCGGTCCAGCACCACGAGCCGGTTGGCCTTGCGCAGGGTGGATAGCCGGTGCGCAATGGCGAAGGTGGTGCGATTCTGCACGAGCCGCTCGAGCGCGGTCTGGATCTGCACCTCGGTCTCCGTGTCAACCGACGCGGTCGCCTCGTCGAGGATGAGGATCCGCGGGTCGGAGAGCACCGCGCGCGCGATGGAGATGCGCTGGCGCTCGCCGCCGGACAGCGTCATGCCGCGCTCGCCGACCATGGAGTCGTATCCGTCCGGCAGGTTCATGATGAAGTCGTGCGCGTTCGCCGCGCGGGCCGCGGCGATGATGTCGTCCGGCGAAGCATCGGGCCGGGAGTAGGCGATGTTCATCGCGATGGTGCCGTGGAACAGGTAGGGGTCTTGGAGCACGACGCCGATCTGTTCACGGTATGAGGTCAGGTCCAGATCCTGCACGTTGTGCCCGTCGATGAGGATCTCGCCCGTATCAATGTCGTAGAAGCGTGCGATGAGGTGTACGGTCGTGCTCTTGCCCGCGCCGCTTGGGCCCACGAGGCCGATCATCTCGCCCGGCTCGACCTTGAACGACACGCCGTCGATCGCGTACTTGCCCGGCTCGTACCCGAAGCGCACGTTGCGGAACTCGACGGCGCCTACGAGCGGCTTGATGATGATGCCGCCCGACTGGTGCACGGGCTCGGGGTCTTGGTCGAGCAGTTCGAAGACGCGCTCGGCCGAGGTGACCGCGTGCTGGAGGCGGTGGTTGATCATGCCGAATTGTTGCACCGGCATGTAAAACCGCCACATGTAGCTGGTGAAAGCCATGAGCACGCCGAGGGAGGTGTACCCATAGAGGGCCATGTAGCCGCCGACGCTGAAAATCAGGATCGTGCCCAGGCCGGTAGCGAAGTCCAGCGCCGGGAAAAACCAACTGGCCACGCGCGTGACGCGCAGCTCCTGGTGGAACAATTCGTTGCTCACGTTGCGGAAGCGCCGGGACTCGCGCTGCTCCTGTGCGAAGGCCTTCACGACACGGATGCCGGGGATGGTGTCGGTGAGGATCGCGCTGACCGCGGCCAGCCGGCGCCAGATGCGGTGGTAGAGTGTGTGCAGGCGCTGGCCGACGACGAGCGTGGCCCCGATGATGATCGGCACCGGGGCCAACGTCAGCAGGAAAAGCCGCCAGTCCATGAACACAAGGATAAGCGCAATCAGCACCACGGTCGCCAGATTGACGAGGATTTCCTGGAAGCCCTCGGCGATGAAGTACTGGAGCCGGCCAATGTCGCTGGTCACGCGCGACATGACTTGGCCGGTCTGCTTGCGGCTGTAATAGCTCAGCGTGAGCTTCTGAATGTGCGAGAAGACCTGTACGCGCAAGTCACGCAGCACCACCCCGCCCAGCCAACGCAAGAGATACGTGCGTACACCCGACACGATGAAGCGGGCGATGTAGATCCCAATCAGGAGCACCACGATCACCCACAGCAGCCCGACGTTTCGCTTGCCAATCACGTCGTCGACCAGGACTTTCGTGAGGTACGGCGGCGCGAGTTGAAGCCCGGTCATGCCCAACGTCATGGCGAGGCCGGTGAGCGCCCACGCCTTGTAAGGCAGAAGATAGCTCAGGAGCCGGACGAAGAGCGCCTTGTGGTCCGCGCAATGAATGCACACGGCCTCGCGCTCGCGCATGGCCCGGCCGCATTGGGGGCAGCGGTGGTGTGCGCGCTGCACCGGTGGCGGAGGCACGGCTTCGCTCGCGTCAAGCCCTTCCTTGCGCAGCCGCGCAATCTCCCTGAGCCGGTGGCACATGTTCGCGGCTTCTTGCCGCGCGGCGAACGAGTAGCGCACCACCTCGTGCGCGCGGTCCTTCGTCTCGACCAGGAGCGAGCACGAAGACACGTGGTTGAGCATGCGCGCGTCTTCGACATCGCTCAGGGGCACTTCGAGCGCCACGTGGGCCGCGTCCGCGCGGCCGTTGGGCGAGAGCACCAGCAGGCGCTGGTTCGTGAGGAAGGCCCAGCGCTCCCCGAACTTGGACTCCTCGGTGATGTCCCCGAACACGCAGGCCGCGACCGCTTCGTCGTCGCACAGCGTGCGCCCCAGCCACGTGCGCACGTCCTGGGGAAGTCGTTCGAGTTGGAATGCGTCGCCCGGCAAAGGCGAACGCTTAGCGTCGTCGCTCATGGCCCAAATAACACGGCGCCGCCCGGGGGAGAGAAGCGGCGCCTGCCCTGCGGGGATTAGTCGGTGTGTTGCAACGCTGTATTTAAGCCCAAAACGCGTCAGGTGTCAATCACTTGGGCAGGCCGTCGGGGTGCGCTCCACGAGCATCTTGACGGGATGCATGGGGAGGCTCCAAACGTAAAACGTAAAACGTAAGGGAAGTGCCGCGGGCCACGTCTGCTCTGCTTACGTTTTACTCATTACGTTTTACGCCCACCTCCATCCGCTTCCCACACCCCACGCTCTCGAACATGGCCCACACGAGCCGAAACACGTCGCCAGCCTCGGCCACGCCCACGAGCGGCGGTTCGCCGGTGCGGATGCAGTGGACGAACGATTCGAGTTCGGGGATGTACCCACGCTCGCGCAGCACAGATCGAGCCGCGTCGGAGCCATCGGGCAGCCTCGTGTGGTCTTGCGCGTACGCGGGGTCGAAGTCGAAGCGGCCGAGTTCGGCCTCCTCGCCGTCCTCGGACACCTTGACGAGTTGGCTTCCTCCGCGTGCGATAAGCTTCTCCTCGCCGCACGCGACTACGACCTCCTCGGCCATCGCGTCCGGCGACGGCTCGGCTGGAATGGGCACGAACTTGCCGGTGTCGCCGTTGGCGAACTGCACGTCGTACGTGCAGTCGTGCTCCTGCCCGTGCGCCTCGACCCATTCGATCGGGCCGTTGCACATCAGGGCAATGCCGTAAAGGTGGAGCGCCTCCGGGTAGGTGAACTTCCACGTACGCTTGCCCGGCTCGCCGAAGCCCTTGGCCGCGTCCGCGAGCGCGCGGTAGATAGGCGCGTACCAAAACCGGTGGCCCATCTGCACGACCGCTTTCGAGCCGGCCGACGCGGCCGTGATCTGCGCGATGTCGATCTCTGAGATGATCCCCGGCGCTTCGCACAGGACGTGCTTGCCTGTGCGGATCGCGTCGAGCACGATGTAGCGATGCAGCGCGCTCGGCGTGGCCACAATCACCGCGTCGAGGTCGTCGCGCGTGAGCAACTCGTCGTAGTGCAGCACGACCGGCGCGTCGTGATCTTGCTCGAGCTTTTGCTTGGATTCGGCCGTTCGCACGCACATGCCGGCCAGCTCCAGATCGGGCACAGCCGCGATGGCCGGCAGCAGCACGTGGTGCGCGTGCTTGCCCACGCCGATGAGACCCACGCGGACCGGCCTGTCCGCGGGCACGGCCGCGGCTTCCTTGGGCGGCAGCGGCCCGCGCATCGCGCGGCGCAGGTACGTGCCGAACGTCTTCGTCTTGA
>JAJRTI010000299.1 GCA_024278415.1 Planctomycetota bacterium
CCCGCTGACGCGACCGAACGAGCTTGCACTGGGCTATGTTGTGATGCGCCTTCGGCGCATGTGCATTCTGCGCCGGCGCACCACGGGAATGAACGCCCAGTTTACTACGTACGTTCAGACCTGCACCCCTTCATGAAGTGCGCCATCTTTGATGCCCACGGCTTTGGCGGGTGGGGGCCTTTGTGGCTCAGTGGAATGCGTGAGACGTGAGGAGGAACTGCCCCCCCCCCCGCTACGCACTCCGCCGCGCGTCGAGCATCTCGACAAACGCCTCGATGCGGATCTTTGCCTGCCCGTCCAGCGGCCCCGGCCGGTCGAACTCGAGCGTGAGGATCGGCAAGTCGACCCGCCGGCGCAGAATGCGGTCTTGAATCTGCCGGTAACAGAAGCTCTGCACGTAGTGGATCACCCCGTCGATGCGACGCCGCGCCAGTTCGCTCTGCACGTCTTCGAGCCGGAAGAAGATGTCGTATGGATACGTATACTGCCGATACTGCTCGACCAGCGTCGCGGTCGCCGCGGGCATGGCGAACTGCCGCTGGATTTCGTTGAAGACCACGCCCGCACCCAACTCCTCGACGAAGCCGTACAGCTCCGGACAGATCGGCGGCACGCCCAGAAACGCGAGCCGAATCAGATCGCCCCGGCCTTGTCGCGCTTCCGCCTCATGGAGGAACGCGGCCGCGTCTCGCGCGAAGCGATCGGGATCTCCGGCGAAGTCGCTGCACGACACGAGCCACTGGTGGCTCTCCTTGCCCGTCACCTTGCCCGTGCGCCACGCCAGCTCGTCGATCTCCAACGCCTTGGCCCGCACCGCGTCCAAGCGCTGCTTCTGCGCCTCGGCCTCCTGCATCGTCGTCCCAAACGCGTCGCAGAGCTGCGCCAGGCTGCGCTCCAGTTCAGCCGCGTCGCGGACATGGGGGTATGCAAAGGGGATCACGCGCATGCCGTCGAGTTGGAGGTTCTCCATGAGCGCTTGCGTGTTGCTACAGTCGCCGTTCACGCACCCGATGACCGCGTCCACGCGGCCGGCCTTCGCCGCGGTGAAGATGCCCTTGATCCACGAGCAGGTGTTCCGCGGCATGCCGTCGGCCTCCGCGGCCTCAACCATCGCGGGCGCCTCGTCCGAGCCGACGAAGACGTTGTTCAGGTCGACCGGAGTCCACCCCGCGGCGAAGACGACTTCGACGGGCACGGTGGTGGTGATGCCGACGCGTTTCATGAAGATGGGGTCCGGGGGCGTGATGAACTGTGGGGATACGAGCGCGGACGCTGTGCGTCCTTGGTTCATGCCCTCGCCGGCGGCATTACACCAAAGCCCGCCGCCCGGGGTCAACGTCCCCTCGCCTTCAGCATTTTGACACGTGTGCCTTCTGAAAGTAATCTGCCCCTTTCGTCAATACCACCCGTGCACAGGAGCATGCACCCATGAACAACGGCAAGAGACCCAACGTCGTCCTCTTCCTCACCGACCAGTGGCGCGCCAAGGATACCGGCTACTGGGGCAACACGGTCATCCAAACGCCGGAGACCGATCGGCTCGCGAAAGCCGGGGCCGGCTTCCGCAACTGCTTCGTGCAAAACCCGGTCAGCACACCGAGCCGCGTGGCCATGGACACCGGCTGGTACTGCCACGTCAACGGCCACCGCACCATGCACCACATGGTGCAACGCCACGAGCCGAGCATGCTCCGCTACTTCAAGGACGCGGGGTACCACATCTGGTGGGGCGGCAAGAACGACATGATCTGCGAGGGCCTGCGCGACGAGATCCCCGACACGCGCGTCCAAGGCGCCGGCGGCAAGAAAACCGTCCACGAAGGCCCCTGGAAGCTCGGCGACCTGCACTACCACACCTTCCTCTGGGGCGAGGTGCCGGAGAACTTCGGCCCGTCCGCGGCCGACGACCACGTCGCGGAACAGGCCGCGGAGTTCATCAAGAACCCGCCCGACCAGCCCTTCTTCATGCTCGTGAACCAGACCTTCCCCCACCCGCCGTACGCGGTGCACGAGCCGTACTTCAGCATGTACGACCGCGCGCAACTCCCCATGCCCATCCAGATGGACGAGCCTTTCAAGGACAAGCCCATGATCCTCAAGCGCGTGTGCGAACGCATGCGCATGAACGAGATCAGCGACGACGACCTGCGGGAGATCGTCGCGGTCTACTACGGCATGTGCACCAAGACCGACCGCAACCTCGGATGGATCCTCGACGCGCTCGAAGACTCAGGCCAGTGGGACAACACGGTCGTCGTGTGCTCCTCGGACCACGGCGATTTCGTGGGCGACTACCAGTTGACCGAGAAGATGCAGAACACGTTCGAGGACTGCCTGGTGAACGTGCCGTTCGCGATCCGCGTGCCCGGCATCGATCCGCTCCCGGAGCCGTCGGACGCGCTCATTGAGATGGTCGACCTGCTGCCGACGCTGCTCGACGCCTGCGGCCTCGAACTCGGGCACACCCAGTTCGGCAAGTCGCTGCTGCCGGTGCTGCGCGGGGAGGCGACGGAGCACAAGCCTTACGTGTTCAGCGAGGGCGGTGCGCTCATGGAGGAGGAGCACACGCACGAGAGCGACCGGCCCAAGGAAAACATCTACTGGTCTCGGCCCGCGCTTCAGTTCAACGAGCGCGAGACGCACGGCAAGGCGGCCATGATCCGCTCGCACGAGTGGAAGTACGTGCGCCGGCTCTACGATACGGATGAGCTATACGACCTGAAAAACGATCCCGACGAGGTGCACAACCTCATCAACGATCCCCAGTACGAGGGCGTGAGGGCGCAGCTCGCGGAGGCCATGCTCACGTGGTTCATCGAGACCGGCGACCAAGTGCCGTGGCGCTGGGACAAGCGCGGCGACCACGAAGAGCACCCGCCCTGGTCCGCAGATGCGGCGCGCAAGCACTCGTGGTATCGGCCGGTGGACGAGGCGAGGACATGAACCAAGGACGCGAGGCGTCCGACTTCGCGTCCCAGATCAAGGGACAGAGGGGACGTGATGCGCCTGCCTGCCGCGCCGTGCGCGGCGCAGGCAGGGAAGCCCGCGAAGCGGGATCGCATCATGTCCCCAGACCCGCAGACCCGCGGAGTCATGACACGAGTTTCCCCAGAGTTTCCACCCGTCCTACCGCAAGCCTGGCGTCACCGGTTTCTTACAACGCTTGTTAGGTACACGGGGCCGTGCGGGACGCGCGGGTCGTTTGTAGTAGGGCGATTCATCGCCCGTTTTTCAGCGTTACTGACGGGCCATGAATGGCCCTACTACAAGCCAGCGGCGTCTGCCGCTCGGATCAACAAATCTCATGGGGAAACTCCTGAGTCATGACTCTTGACTTCTGATCCGCGTCCCTCTGCGGTTCCCGCGCGTCCTGGGGATATCAGGCATGCCACGTGCTAGAGTTCATAGAGCGTCTCGTCGCGCCGAGGTTTGGCCCTGGGGGGGCGACCCTTGTTCGCGCCTTCCGCGGAGAACAAATCCTCGCCGTCCAAAAGGTCGCCCAATTCCTGCTCGATTTTCTCGGGGTCTTCACCCTGCTCCATGCGCCGAAGCGCCTCTTCCATGCCGGGCCCCATGGGCATGCCCGTCGCATCGGACAGCTTCCGCATGAGCGCGGCTGCTTGGCGCGGATCGTCCTCGTCCATACCCACGGCCTCGTTGGCGAGCATGCCCATGGCCTTCTCCAGCTTCGCATCGTCAACCGGAGGCATGCCGTCGTCCAAGTCGCCCCCCTCGGCCTTCCCTGAGATCGTGGCAAAGGTCGACACGCCGCGCTTCAGCTTGACACGCCTGCACGTGGGGCACGTGGGGATCTTCTTGGTGTTGACTGTTCTGGATAGGAACTGGTAAATCGTGTGGCACTTATGGCAGTAGAACTCGTAGATGGGCATGGCGAACGCTCCTTCTCAGCCGTTATGGCGCGGGCCGGGTTGAGAGTCATGCAAACAAGGACGGTGCGTCCATGGTACGTACCGCCTTACTTCATGGCAAGCGTCCGAGACTGGTTGGCTCACGGATCGCCCGTATCCTGGCGAATGCGGCTGCCGCGCACGCTAAACGCCCACCGGCCGCCCCGCCCAAGTTGGCGCACCACCCCGCGCGGGACGTGGCCGTCCAGCGCGGGGGAGCTTGCACTTGCAGAACGGCGAAGCGGCCTGAAAAGCTGTTCACGGTCAGCCGCAATCCGGCACGCCTGCCACCACTCTTGCACGTAGGAAAAAGTGATGACAATGCCCAATCTTGGAATTGCATGGGGGATCGCATGCAGCATCTGCATGGGAGCCGTGGGTTCGGAGGGAGCACCAATCGTGTCGGACTGGTCTCAAGGCGGCGCATGGTCGACACAGAGCTATTGGCGGGACGCCGACATCTTGCAAAAGTACACCTTCACGCGTAACAGGGACGACAAAGTCGCTGGCGAATCCAGCGTGCAAGTCCACATGCAGGTGGCAGCGAAACGGCCCAGAAACTCGGTCGAATTGCGTCTGACATTGCCCAAGCCGCTGGACTTGTCTCAGGCCGAGGCGGTCGAGTTGTGGCTCAAGGTGGCCGAGGGGACGGGGTTGAGGCCGCGCAATGCGTTCTTCTGTAGCCCGGGCTTCAAGAAGCTCGCCATCGCGGAGTGGCCCGATGACATCGATGTGTCCGCTCCGGGTCAGTGGCGCCGGGCCGTGATCGATCTCACCCACGTGCGAGTCCTGGACAAGGCCACACCGAATCAAGCCGGCGTCTACGACCGACGCGAGGTGGCAACCATCTGCCTGAATTTCCTGCTGCCGGCCGGCGCGGTCGATATCACGTTGTTGATTGACGGGATGCGGACCGCCACACTGCCGCCTCTTCCCGCGCGCTTGCGGGCGGCCGTGGCCAAAAAGGATTGGGGATACTGGCGCTGGCGGAGCAAGTATCCCGAGAGGGATTTGTCGCCACGGCCAGATGACGGGCGGTATCTGGCGCTGAGTATTCGCAAGCTCACCCACGGCTTTGCCCCTGAGCGTGCGTTCCTGATTTGGGGCATCGGGCCAAGCTATCTCAATTTCCTGGGAGACGGAACCGACTTGGCCTGTCACCTGAGAAAACGTTTTCCCCATGCCCCGCCGATCGTTTACAAAAAGCACGTCGGCTCATCCGTGCCCTGGCGCTACGTGCTGGGCTGGGCCAGGCACGTGGTCGTCCCCGAACAACCCGACTTGGTGCTGCTCTATGGCATCGGGCTCGAACGCGATCTGGAGAAGATCTTCCAAACGTTGCGCAGGCAGACGACCGCCGACATCATCGTTGCAAGCGTCCACTGGAAGGCGGACGACGTCAAGTATTGGGGCAAGGATGAAGACGCCACGAATTTCGCCAACATTTCTGAGATGCGCCGGATTTGCAAAGCGTACGGCGTGGAGTTCGTGGAGAACCGCAAGGAATGGGCGCAGTACCTGCGGGATCACAACATGAAGGTCGAAGTGGATCCCAAGCATGGGCTCCTCAGGGACGGGGTGCATCAATCCCGATACGGAGCGCTCGTGATCAACGAGAACATCGTTCGCCACTTCGCCGTTCGAGAGGCGTACGCGTATGACCCCGACAGCCGGGAACGCCGGCTGAACGTGGCCCGACGCAAGAGCGCCTCGGCGAAGGAAAGCGCAACGGTCGTTGGCGCGAGTTGGACCGTCCGGAAGGGCGTGGCGAGCACGTCCGTTTCGGGCAGCCGAATCACCGTTCGGTTCACCGGCAATCGGATCGATCTTATTGGCGTCAAGTCGCCGGACGGTGGCTCGGCGCGGATTCTGCTGGATGGGCGGCCCGCGGAAGAGGCGCCCTGCTTTCTTGCCGGTCCGATCGCCTGCGGCGCGAACAATGCTCGTCCCAAGCGAGGTTCGGCAAGGGACATCGGCCCCCACGGCATTACGCTTGGCGGCAATCTTGTGCCGCAAACATGGACGATTCGGGTGACGGACGACGAAGGAAACTACGCGCTCACGGGCAGCGTCACCGGGGCCGATGGCGTGGGCAACATGTTGAAGCCGTTCACCAGCGCCAGTGGCCAGATCGGCATTCCCCCTGAGCTTTGGCGTCACGGGCCGGGATGCGTCCCATTCCTGCACCCGTGGAACGGCAAGATTGTCAACAGGAGAGGTGACACCTACACGTTCAAAGTTTAGGGTGCAGGTCTGAACGTACGTAGTAAACTGGGCGTTCATTCCCGTGGTGCGCCGGCGCAGAATGCACATGCGCCGAAGGCGCATCACAACATAGCCCAGTGCAAGCTCGTTCGGTCGCGCCAGCGGGCGAACGAGCG
>JAJRTI010000300.1 GCA_024278415.1 Planctomycetota bacterium
GGCCGCGACTTGGCCAGGAAGAGTTCCTGGTGGGCGAACAGGTTCAGGTAAGGGATCGCGTCCGCATAGTATTTCTTGGCCATCCGAATGATGGGCCTGAGGTCTTCCACTGGCACGGCCTGCGGCAGGGCCATCTGTGGATAGCTGCGGAACCGGAAGCTGTTGCACAGGTCGATCATGATGCCGTTCATCTTGTGTTCGAGCGCCATTCGCGTCATGTGCTCCAGGATCGGCATGAAGTCCTTCATGTTCCGAAAGTCCTTGAACACCTTCGGCCTCTGCGCCGCGCGCCGCTCGAACAAGTTCCACCCCTGCACGGTCGTGCCGGGCACCTGCATATGGCATATCCGCATCGGCATGCTCGGGTAGTCCACGATGCGACAGCAGGGGATCTGCACGCCCCCGTCTGCCCGTCTGAGCAACTGGCCCAACGTCAGCGCCGCGCACACCATCCCGCGTCTGTCCCTCGCGCCAACGAGGATGTGCGCGAGACGCACCACAATGAAGTAGCCTTCTGCCGGCAGATCCTTCGGAATGTCGAATCCATGTTTCGCGTAGCGCGGCGAGACAAGGGGATAGTCGCCAAACCCGTCGAACACGATGGCCCGCCCTGAGGGGAAGTCTGCGCGGCGCTCGACCGGCAAAGCTTGTCCCATGATGCTCGCGATGTGCTCGTTGAGTATCGCCGCACCGTTCGCGTCCCTCTCGTCGATGCCCGCGCGGACCACAATGGCAGTGTCCGCAGTGACGCGGAATACTCCCTCCGTCCGAACGACGCGCTTGGGGTACGGCACAAGAGGAAACACCGCGTCTTCGCTGTGCGCAGCGGCCGCCCACACAGACAACATAACCACCATCCAGAGCCGCTTCGCATACGCGAGCGAGACACGAGTAGATGGACTTGTCGGGATGCTTCTCATGTTACCTTCCCGTGGCAGATGCGCTGGAATCATGGGTTCCTCGCTGTTTCGTGTGGGCAGTGCCTATCCCAGGACTCATCCTGCTCATCGACGCATTGGCCTTGGCCGCGCGGTAGGGCACTGGATGACAGTTGTCAAATGGCGTTGGCGCAAGCGGCCACTCGCCCCAACGGGGCGTGACATACCAGCCCGGGGCGCAGCCCCGGGAAAACGTCGACACCCCACTCCGCAAGCCCTGAAAGGGCGAGACATGGAGAACCCACCGCGACGAGATGTCACGCCCTTTCAGGGCTCAGAGCTACTGATGACGGACCGCTACCCAGGGCTTCGCCCTGGGCTGGTATGTGTGGCCCTTTCAGGGCCGAGGCCGCGTCCCAGCCAGTCACATCAGTGCGCCGCGGTTCGCATCCTGCGATCCGCCGGCGAGCCGTATCGCCATTCAGCCCACACCCAAGCAGCGAGGAACCGAATCGTGGTTGCCTGGGCCGGCGCGCCGCGCGGCTCGCATGCTGTCGCGCAACTGGCGATAGCCGACAATGTGGATGCCCTGATCCGCGACGAACTGCTGGAACGTTGGGTCTTGGAGCAAGCGGAACTCGCCGGTGCGCAGCTTGGCCCATCCGGGCGGGAAGATGGCTTCCGTGTCGCCTGGCGCGCTGGGATGCAGCGCGAGATAGGTCAGCCCAGCAGGCAGTTCGCGCACGAGGCGCTCATAGGCCTCGGCGAATCGGCATCCATCGTTCTCGAGCGGCGAGATCCGGAAGTGGTCCACCACCGGGAAGCCTCTCGCTTCAAGTTCGTCCAGCGCCTGCTGGTAGCGATCGGGATCGATCAGGCCCAAAAAGGGCTCCTGCCGGTAGCGCTCATAGTCGCGGATCAAGAGCGCCGGCGTCTGGTAGTCCAGGGCGAGCTGGACGTACACGTCGATCAACTCAGGGATCACCGCGATGCCGACGTGCGAGTCGATGTGGGTGACGTCGATGCCGGCCTGAAGAGCCGCGTCGATCTGCGCGCGGAACTCCTTCTCGACGGCCGCAACGTCGAGCCGCGCGTGCTCGCGAATCGTGCCGGGCATCTCCCACATGAACCCGCCGGGATCGATCATCCCTGAGGCTCGATCTGCGGTCGAGATGGGCCGCCATCGGTAGTTGGCCCATTCGCTGTTCAGCGTGAGGTGCACACCCATGTCGAGTTCGGCATGCTCGCGCGCCAACGCCGCGGCCTCCGGGAACCATGGACATGGCGCCATGGCGGAGCCGCACGAGATGAGGCCGCGCTGGGACAGATCGACGAACGCCGCGTTAGCCCCGTGGCACATGCCCACGTCGTCCAGATGGAAGATCACGACGCGATCGGACTCGCCGTAGCCCATAGGCTCGAGTATGGGGTTCATGTCAGCAAAACTCGCCGACGACGCTCTCGGGGATAATCCACGTGCAGTTCGGATGCCGCTGGAGATAGGACGCCGGCACGAGCGGCGTGACCGGGCCAAGCAGGGCGCGCTGCATGATGTCCGTCTCCCACGTGCTAGCCCACATGAGGACCTGCTTGGCCGACAGTATCTCTTTCATGCCCAGGGTCACGGCGCGGGACGGGATGAAGGGCATGTACTTGAAATCTCGGCCGGCGAAGTTCTGGAGCACCGTCTTGGGGGACAGAGGGAGAACCCGGGTTTCGAGGTTGCCGAAGGCCTCGACCGAAATCTGATCTTCGTTCTCGGCCGGCTCGTTGAAAGCAATGTGGCCGTTCAAGCCGAGGCCGAGCATGCAGATGTCCAGCCCGCCGCAAGCGTCGATCGTGCGTGTGATCTTGCCGCAATCCAGTGGATCCGGGAAATGGATATGCTCGCGCTTGATGGCCCGCGCGGGGGCGTCGAGCAGGGAGAAGAACGTCCGGTCCATGATGCCCCGGAAGCTCATCTCCCAGGCCGGATCGACCCATTGGCCCTTGGCGTCGAGATACTCGTCCAGGTTGAAGGTGCTCACGCGCGAGAAGTCGCACCCCTCCTCCTTGAACAGTCTGACCAATGGCTTGTGGTGTCCGGTGGGGCCAACGGGCAAAGCCCACTGGGTCGTGCGGCCTGCCGCGTCGTTCTCCTCGGTGACGCGGCAGAACTCCGCGGCCACTCCGTCGAACGTGATGTCCTCTTGCGAGGCCACGCGGACCTGGCTTGCTTGGTTCTTCGTTGCCCTGGCTGCGATTGCCATGGTGCCGACTCCTTTCAAGGTGAGCGTACGATATCGACGATCGCGGAGCGGCGCGGAACGACTTCAGAAAGGAGCTACGGCCCGCACACCTCCTGCTCGACCACGCCACAGAGCACGTGCCACACGGTGATGTGGCACTCCTGAACGTGCGGCGTGTCGCCGGTGGGTGCGCAGAAGCACAGGTCGGCTGCGTCCTTGAGCCGGCCGCCGCTCTCGCCGGTGAAGCCGACCGTTGTCGCGCCCATCTCCTGGGCTAGGGCGATGGCCTTCAACACGGCCTTCGTGTTGCCGCTCGTGCTGATGCCCACGACCAGATCCCCCTCCCGCACGAGCCCCTCCACCTGCCGCACAAACACCTCCTCGAAGCCGTAGTCGTTGCCGATGGAGGTCAGGATCGACGTGTCGGTCGTCATCGCGACGCAAGGCAACCCGCGGCGCTCCATCTTAAACCGGCCGATCAATTCCCCGGCCACGTGCTGCGCGTCGGCCGCGCTGCCGCCGCAGCCCATGAGGTAAATGGTGCCGCCTGAGTTGAGCGTCGCGACCATCGCGTCAGCGACTTTTCGGATCACAGGCAAGCACGTGTCGAGCATCGCCTGTTGGGCTTGGATGCTTTGCTGGATGACGTTGGCTATGGTATCCATCAGGCGCGACTCCGAGTCTAGGCAAGGGGGATTAGGGATGAGGGCGTCGGCCATGTGACAGTGCGGCATCCCACGGATGGAAACCCATTTCGGTCTGCATCCGTGGGTGCGCGCTGCCATCCGTGGGACTCCCTGACGGGTTTGGCGGAGGCCACAGGCCGCGCTACGCTTTCTTCTTGCGCCTCTTCGCGCGGCGCTTAGCTTCGCGCTCGCGGCGCGCGTTGTCGAACTCGATCTGCGCGGGGTCTTGGTAGCTCTTGAGCACGCGGGTGGCGATGTCGGTGGTCGAGACGCCCTTGAGCATGGGCGCGAGCGCGACGCGGCCGCCGTACGACTCGACGAAGTCGTGGCCCACGACTCCGGCCTCGCCCACGTCGCCGCCCTTCACCAATACGTCGGGCTTGATCTGCTCGATGAGCGGCAGCACGGACACGTCGCTAAAGACCACCACGTAGTCCACCTCTTGGATGGCCGACAGGATATTCGAGCGCTCGTGCTCGTTGAGGAACGGCCGGTTGGGGCCCTTCTGCTCGCGGATGGACCAGTCGCTGTTCATGCCGACCACGAGGAAGTCGCCCTGGCTGCGCGCGAACTTGATGGTGTTGATGTGCCCAGGGTGCAAGATGTCGAAGCAACCGTTCGTGAACGCGCACGACTCGCCGCGGCGCCGGCGCTCGTTGATCTCGGGCAACAGTTGCTCCAGCGTGCGGACTTTCGTCGTGGGCACGTACTGCCGGTCGAGCAGCGCCTCCATGATCTCCTGCTTGGTCACGGGCACGCAGCCGATCTTGCCGACCTCGATGCCCGCCGCGACGTTGCCCAGCGCGAGCGCGTCGCCATAGGGGGCGCCACAGGCGCGGAGCAGGGCGATGACACTCACGACCATATCGCCCGCGCCCGTCACGTCATACACGTCCCGCGGCGTGGTGGCCACGTGCTGAGCCGCTCCCTCTCGCGGATAGAGGAACGCCCCATCCCGGTCGAGCGTGACCACGACGTTCTTCACCTTCAGGTCTTCAGCGAGCTTCTTCGCCGCGGCGCGCACGTGGTCCATCGTGTCGAGCGCGATCTGGGTCGCTTGCTGCGTCTCCAAACGATTGGGCGTAATCGCGGTCGCCCCGGCATAGCCGTCGAATCTGCCGTCGCGACGGGGATCAACAATGACATCGACCCCGATGTCGGCCCCGCACTCGATCGCCGTGCGCAGCACTTTCGGCGTACACACGCCCTTGGCCATGTCCTGGATCAGGATCATGTCGACCCGTTTCACGAGCCGTTTGATGTAGGCGCACATCTTGCGCTCGGCCGCCGCGGCCAGGCCATGGCGGCGCTCGTAGTCCACGCGCAGCAGTTGCTGCACCCCGCGGGTCGCGGTCTCCACGTGCCCCAGCAGCCGCACTTTGACGGTCGTGGGCCGGTCCTTCACCGTCACCACGCCGTTGGTATCCACGCCCAGAGCCTCGATCGCGCTCTTGAGCCGCTTGCCCTCGCCGTCATCTCCAACGACGCCACAGCACGACACCTCCGCGCCCAGCGTGACCAGGTTGTTGACCACGTTGGCCGACCCGCCCGGCTTGAACTCCTCCGAGGTGACGTTGAGGACGGGGATGGGCGCTTCGGGGGACGTGCGCTCGACCGTGCCCCAGACGTACTTGTCGACCATCAGGTCGCCCACCACGAGGATCCGCGGCGAGCCAAGATCCTTGACCACGTCGACGAGTTGGGACGGCAGTTTCGACTCCATGGCGCTACTCCGGTCGGGCATCTGGCTGGGGCTGGGTCTTCCATCGCCGGTGCAGCCACAGCCACTGCTCGGGATGCTCTCGAATGCGTTGCTCGAACCACGCGGTAAACTCCTGCGTGATCCGGCGGATGTCTTCTTCCTTGTCGCCGGTGTTCTTGGGGCAGATGGGGCCACTGGCCGCGATTTTGTATCGGAAGCCCGGGCCGACGCGCACATTCACGGCCAAGAGGATCGGCGTCTCGTTGCGCAGCGCGAGTTGCGCCACGGCCCGCGTCGTCGCCGCAGGATGGCCGAAGAAGTCCACAAACACATGCCCGTGCCGGGCGTTTTGGTCGACCAGAAACGACAGCGTGCCGCCCTCCTTGAGGACCTTCAGCATGGGCCGCAGCGCCTCGTCATTGTACACGATCTTCTGTCCATACTGTTCGCGGCGCTCGTTCACCAACTTGTCGAGCAGGGGATTGTCCAGCGCCCGGGCGATGGACACCATCTCAATGCCTTTGAGACTCGCGGACTGGCCCAAGAGTTCCCAGTTGCCCATGTGCACGGAGAGAAACAGCACGCCGCGGCCCGCGGCCAAGGCCTCAGGCACGATGTCCCACTTGTCGCACTCGACGTAGTCGTCAACAGTGTCCCGAGTCAGCAACTGTGGCGTCTTGATCATCTCCGCTGCCACGAGCGCCAGGTGCTGGAACACGCGGCGAATGAGCCGGCGTTTCTCTGCGGCGCTCAGGTCATCGCCGTACGCCAAGTCCAGGTTGCGCAGCCCGTCCCGCCGGCGTCGGCCCACGACAAAGTAGGCGAGCGTGCCCAGCCCGCGGGCCACGGCCCAAGCCACACGGGCCGGCATGAGCCGAAATAGGCCCATGACCCCGCGCGCGGCGAGGTACTCAATCCAGATGGCAGGCTTGGATTTCCGCGACACGGAGCCAACTCATCTCGCAAAGAACTTGGCAACGAAACTCAAGTCCACGAACACCGCAGACTCCGGGCAGATCTCATGGCAGCAGAAGCACTCGATGCACTTCGCCTTGTCGAGCACGGGCCGGTCGTCGCCCATGACGAGCGCGTCGGCCGGGCATTTCTCGATACACTTGCCACAACGTTCGCACGCGTCGCCAAACCCCGGCCGCACCCACACGAAATGACTCACCAAGTTTAGCAGAAACTCGGGCACGTAGCGCAGCACCGTTGTGCGCGCGGGCAGGAACTCTGCCGGCCGCAGTTCGTCCACTGTCGAGCCGGCCACGCGAATCGCGGCCAAGTCGGCAACGCCGAGGCCGCGCTCGGCCGCGAGTTTCAGATAAAGCATGCGTGGCGGCTTGAGCCCGCAGATCTCCCCACACACCATGTCCAGCGCAACCGCGTCCTGGCCAGCCGCGACAAAGCCCAGCGGTTTCGGCCGGCCGGCAGACGGGCCATCGCCCTCCATGCCGACCACTGCATCCACGATGCTCAATGCCGGCCGCACCGCCTCGAACACGTCCACCATGAGCGCTTGGAACGTGCTCGGCTTGGGCAACTTGCTGTGCCAATCCGCCTTGCTCATGCCGGGCAAGCAGCCGTAGGTGTTCTTCACTGCGCACGTGAGCACGGTGATGGTGTGCGTCTTGAGCTTGGGCACGGAGATGACCACGTCCGCGTCCGCGACCACCTTCGCCACGTGCACGTCCCGCCCGCGAATGGTCTTGCGCTCGACGCCCGCCGTCTCGAAGCTCACCAATTCCGCACCCTGCCGCGCACAGACCTCGGCCATGCCCGTTGTGCTCCACACATTCTCAATGCCCTGGCTGATGAGCCCCGGGCTGTCGCCCACGATCGGTTGGCCGCCAGCCGCGTTCACCAACTTAAGCACGGCCTCGACGACCGCGGGATGCGTGGTGACCGCGTCCTCCGGCGCCCGCGGCATGAGCAAGTTGGGCTTCACGAGCACCCGCTGGCCCGGCGCGACGAACGCTCCCATCCCCCCCACCGACTGCACCGCTTCCTCGACGGCCGCGTCGACGTCCGCTTGCTCGTACGACGCACAGCCGGCAAGGGCAACCGTTGGGCTGTAGCTCAATTCGCCCTCCCATCGCCTTTTCCGAGCGCCTCCTTGATGAGCCGGCCTAGCGCCTCTTCTTCCTCCACAACTTGTATCGCAACGTGTATGGCGAATGCCGTCACGGGCCACTCTCTGAAAAAGTCGAGTTTCACTTGATCCTTCTGGGTGGTCACAATGGCCTCCGCGCCGGCGGCGACCGCCGCGTCAGCCACGGCCAGCGCGTCCGCAGTCGAGTAGGCGTGGTGGTCCGGAAAGGCCCGCCCCCCAGCCACTTCCGCACCGACCGACGCCAGCGTGTCCACGAACGCTCGTGGATGGCCGATGCCGCAAAACCAAAACACGCGCTTCCCGGCGAGCCACTCGCACGACTCCGCCGGCGCCCCGTCGAGCCGCGCCAAGCGCGTCGGCGCGTGCAGGCTCTCGGCCAGCAGTGCGCTCCGCGCCAGCGGCCGCACCGCGTGGCGCACCCTCTCCAGTTGATCCTCGGAGACCGCGTCCGTGCGCGTGAGCACCACGGCCCCCGCGCGGCGCAACTGGCGAGCCGGCTCCCGCAGCGTGCCGCTCGGCAGGAGCCGGCCATTGCCAAATGGCCGCGTCGCGTCCACCAGCACAATGTCCAGGTCGCGGTGGATCGCAAGGTGCTGGAACGCGTCGTCCAGGATAATACTGTCTGCCCCGGATTTGTCAATCGCGGCGCGTGCTCCGCGAACTCGGCAGGCGTCGAGCAGATGCGGCACGTCAGGCAGATTCGCGGCCAGCACGCGGTGCTCGTCGTTGGTTTCGGCGTCGCCCGCGCCATACCCGCGGCTCACGATAGCCGGCTTCCTGCCGGCGCCGATCAAGCGCCGGCAGACCCACTCGACGAACGGAGTTTTGCCAGTGCCCCCGGCAGTGATGTTGCCCACACTGATGACAGGGGCCGGGATCCGTTCACGTTTCAGCAGCCCCGCCGCGTACGCGGCCCGCCGCGCGGCCACAGCCAGCCCGTACGCGCACGCCGCAGGCCACGTCGCCCCGCGGTACGTGGCCGCGGCCAGGCCGGCCGTGTCGCCTGCCATGACGCTCTCAATCCATTGGCGCACGGGGAGGTCTCCTTTGCGCGATGCCTGCCACGACGGGTCACGGACGTCCACGTCCGTGACCCCAAGGCGCGGCCCTCCTGGTCCGCCGGGAATCCGATGATTCGCGAGCGAAGGAAAGGGAGGAGGGATGACAGGCAGCCGCCCAGTAGTCGGCAATCATCGCGACACGGGCACAAGCCCCGTGCTGGCGTTCAGCGACATCGACAATCCCGAAGCTTCGGGATCGTTCCGGCCGCGATAAGAGACTACGCTATCTCGCAGACTTCGCCGCGAGAAAGGGGCGGCTGCGCCGCAGTAGGCTCGTTGGTAGTAGGGCGATTCATCGCCCGTCTCTGACGCGGGCTCATGGACATTCGACGGGCGATGAATCGCCCTACTACGAGCCTCGCCACGTCGCGCCGCACACATCGACAACAAGTTGTCGCCACATTCGTGTTAACGGGCCAAGGGCCTCACAGCTTGCTCAGCAGGATCGCTGCGTCTTCCTGGAGCCACACGTTGAACTCGGCCGCGTGGTCGATGTAGATGAGCGGGATATCTGGCTCCGTCTCGTCTCGCCAGCCGCCTTCGGGGTACTGCGTCTCCAGCAGCATGTCGCCGAACGCGCACACCGCGTCCCGCGCGCGGGTGTCGTCGGTGAGCAAGTAGTACAGCGCGCACGCGAGGCTCGTCTTGCCGCTGCCCACGTACGTGAACCGGTCGTCGAAAAACTTGAAGTGCAGTTCGAAGCACTTCGCCGCAAGATCGAGCCAGCTCTGCTCGCCGGTGATCATGTGCAGCCGGCAGAAGAGCTGCATGGGCAGCGCCACCTCCCAGTATGCTTGCTTGGGCTTGCCATAGTCGATGTACGCGGCTTGGGGGCTCACGTCCAAGGTCACCAGCGTCCCGTCGCGCGTGGTTTGGCAGTAGAACTTGTCGTCGTCCGGTTGTTGGTCGAGCAGGCGGATGCACCACTGTGCGATCTTCTCCGCCACGTCCATGCGGCCGATGCCGAGCGCAGCCACGCCGGTCCACGCGGTCGCGAGCGACCGACAGTATTCGTCCTTTTCGAAGTGGGGCAGCCCGCCGCATTCCGTCTGGCACGACGCAAGGAAATTGAAGACAGGATAGCTCAGGTCGAACCGGCCCAGCCGGTGCGCGCCATGGAAAAACCACGCGTGCTTGTAGCAATCGCCGTTGTACTCCTTGAGTTGGCCATCCGGTTCGAGTCGCTCCCGCTTGACCCAGTTGAGCAGCATTTGTGCGCGAGCGAACTCGCCGGACATCTGCCACGAGTACGCCTGCTTGTGGAACGCATCGTGCGCAAAGCCGTCCCAGATGTATCCGCCGTCAGGCTGCTGGAACTGCAATTGGAAATCGACCGCGTTGCGGCCCGCGGCTTGGTACTGCGCGATCTTCTGCTTGAGGTCGCTCATGTTCAGCTCCTTAGCGCCTTAACGCGGATGGCGCTATGTTGTCGATGTGTTCGGTGCGCGGCGACGTGCTTGGTAGTAGGGCAATTCATTCCCCGTCGAACGTCCTTGGTCTCACGAAGCAGACGGGCGATAAATCGCCCTACTACAAGCGTGGCGCCTTATCCGTGAGGAACCGCGATGAAAGAAGCTGGAGCGGAATGCCTTTGCATTCCGATGCTTCCTCAGCCGAACGCGGCGGGCGGGAAGTGAATTACTCGCTGATCGCAACAAGTCGACATCAACACCGAAGGTGTTGCGTCCTACAGCCCAGGGTTCGCGAGGCTTGGCGAGCAACCCTGGGATATCCAGGCCTTGATTGCAGGAACCCTGTAAGGGTTCCGTCGATGGACTCAACCCTTACAAGGTTGTTTTTCCTTCCACGCCCCCGTCCCAGGGTTGCGCCCTTCGGCCGCAACCCTGGGCTGTAGGACGCAATCCCGTTGGGATTGACGAAGGGTAACACTTCAGCCAAGTACAACAGCCATGTACCGGAGTACTGTCAAAGCTTCCGTGCAACGCCGCGTGTTGGGGTATCTGAATCCCAACGGGATTCCGGATATCAGCCCAGGGTTCGCGAGCGAAGCTCGCAACCCTGGGTTTTGAGGCGCACAGCTTCGCCCCCCCCC
>JAJRTI010000301.1 GCA_024278415.1 Planctomycetota bacterium
GCGGCGCCGCGCGGGCCGCGGCTTGCACTGGGCTATGTTGTGGCAGCCCTTCGGGCTGCGGTGTCCGCGAGGGGTTGCGCGCAGGCGAAGAGTCGGGACGTTTGTTGTGAACCTGCCTGAATCCACTTCGAAACTGAAACTCCAGAATGCAACGCGTAGGGATACGTACAATCAGACCTACACCCATAGTTATTCTCCCGTCAGTTCACCGGCCATGTCAGGGCCGCACGACTCGACTCCGAACGCTCGCCGTGTCCACGGAGAACCCCAAATTCGCCGGCACGAGGCCTTCGAGATAGCCCTGGCCCAGGAAGAGCCATGTGCTTTGTGTCGGGAATGCCACGCTGATCGGGTCGCCGTCGCCGACGGTTACCGTGCACGCGGTTGCGAGGATGCGCATGTGCACGCGGGTCCAGCCGTTGGGGTCGAACGCGGCGATAGGCGTCAGCTTGCCGTCGACGCGCACCTGCACCGAGTCAGCCTGCCTGCCGTCTACAACGATGCGCAGTGGCCGGTCGCCGCCGCCAGTGGTGCAGAGCACGATCTGCCGGTTGGCAGGCAGGCTGGCGTCAAGCCTGAACGCGAACTCGAACTCCACCACATCGCCTTCGGCCGGGCGGTTGCGATCCAAGTCGATACTCGCGGACGCCTCGCCGTTGAACCGCGCGAGCGTCTTGCCTTCGCGCTCGACGCGGCGTACGCGCATGGTCTCGTCCTTGAGCGTGACGAGCCGTCGCCGCCAGTTCGGCTTGGAGGGGTCCAACTCGAACGACGGTTTCGGCAGAGGCTCGGCGTCGGGCAATTCGTTCTTGCCGAGCGCCTTGGCCAGGGCATTGAACGCGGCGCGGTGTTGCGCGGGCGACAGGCACACGCCGTCGTAGATTGCGGCCCAGCGCATGTGGCCGGACAAGCCTGGGCAACGGCTCCCCTCGAACCGCTTGTACCCGAAGAACACGGTGTCGCCAGCCAACTTCGCCGGCGCGGTGAACGTCTTCGTGTCCATGGCGCCATCGACGAAGTAGTGGACCTTGCCCGCGCGGTTGTCGATGCTCAGCCCCAGGTAGCACCAATGGCCCATGGGCGCGGCGAGGTCCGACACCACGTCTCGTTCCTTTGTCGACATGAACGCAGACGGTGACGCGCCCTTGTCGGTGGGCTTGAAGTGGAACAGCAGCCCCGCGCCGGGTTTGCGTGCATCGAGCAGCACTCCGCTGCGGCTCACGCGCACCCACATGCCCACGCTCATGTCGCGGTTGTCGCGCTTGGCCCAACGCGTCTCGATCCGCTGCGTCTGGCCGAACCGCAGCGCGCCGTCCTCGATCGCTGGCGTCGCGGCCCGCGGCGTGTTCGAGCGCGGGAACAGGTAGTAGCGGCTCGGATCGGGCAGTGGGGATACTCTGGAGTATCGAATCGACGACGGCGCGCCCTGGCGTGTGTAGGCGATGTGAGCCGCGTTGTCCGTGATCCACATCTGCGGGTACGCGACCCGCGTGTCGAGGCCGCTGAAGTTGATGCCTGGGGCGAAGTCGGAGCCGCCTCCTCGATTGAACCACAGTGCGCCGTTCTGCCGGTCCATGGGGCACACGCCCTTGCGCCAGTCGTTCATGGCCATGACGAAACGGTCGCCCGCGGCCGGCAATACGTGCGCACGCGACGAGATCGTCTCGACCGGGATGAACTCGTGCGGCGTCCATGTCACGCCGTGGTCGCGGCTGATGGACCGCGTCATCATCTGGGTCGCCGGGTCGCCGCCCTTGCGCACGTCGGCCCAGTTGTTGTTGCGTCCGATCATGTGCACGAGCCCGTCGGGCGTCTCCCACACGGTCGGCTCCCAACACGCCCACGGTTTGCCGGGGATGGTTGTGCCGGGCGACAGATGCCAGGTCTTGCCTGCGTCGTCCGTGTAGAGCACGGTGTCCAGCTTCATGCGCCTTCGCCAGTCCTTGATCTGCTGCTTGACCTCATACCTCGGGCCGCGGATCGTCAGCGGCGCTAACACGCGGCCGGTGCTGAGGACGCAGAGGTTCTGCGTGGGGAAGAACCGATCGTAGCGGATGCCTCCGATCACGGCCTCGTCGCCCACATCGATGTTCTGGTTCGTCCACTTGCCGTCAGGGCCCGCGAGGCGCGAGACATAGCAGCCTCGGTCGCCTCCTGAGCTTTGGTTCCACACGCACCAGAGTTGGCCCTCGACCACTCCGAGTGTCGGCTGCCATTGCCGGCCCTTGCCCAAGGTCAACGGGTTGGTGCAGTACTTGGGATCGTTGAACGGCTCAATCGGTTCGGACCAGTTCTTGAAGTCCCGGCTCGTGGCCAGGACCACTGGCTGCGACGGCTTGCCCTCGTACGGCGCCGTGTTCGCGTTCCACAGCGCGAACCAGCGGTCTTTGAACCACGCGGTCGCGGCGCAGTGGTTGTACTTGAGCTTGCCCTTGGCCCCGTTGTAGATGTAGCCCGTCTCGACTTTGGGCTCGTATATCTCATAGCGACGCCAAGGCCCGGCCATGCTCGTCCCAATCGTCAGCACGGCCATGGCAAATGCGGCAAGTTTCATTGGCGCCTTCGTGGGGATCTTCTCGATCACAGTTCCTCCCCGAGTTCGCGGCGTTTGTCTTCAAGGAAACGCTGGAGTTCCTCCTTGGTGGGGAGTTCCAGTTGGTATTTGGAGACGAACAGGCGATTGTCGATCGCGGCCAAGGCGTATTCCACCAGCGCGTGATCTTTCTGCGTGCACAGCAGGAGGCCAATGGGCGGACTGTCGCCCTCGGCCATCATGTGCTTGCGGTACCACGTGACGTAGGTATTGAGTTGGCCGATGTATTCGTGCCGGAACTCGTCGACCTTCAGCTCCACCAGGATGTGGCACTTGAGCACGCGGTGGTAGAAGACCAAGTCCAGGAATCCTCGTGTGTTGCCGATGACGATGCTTTTCTGCTGGGCCTCCAGACAGAAGCCGTTGCCCAGCTCGAGCAGGAAGTCCCGCAGATTGGCCACCAGCGCGGCCTCCAGGTCCGACTCCTCGACCGCGTCCTGGGCCTTGAGGCCCAGAAACTCGAAGATGTACGGATCGCGGATGGCGAGCTTGGGCTCCGCTGTTTCCGCCCCGGCCTTCGCGATCTCCGCCAGCTTCTCTGGACTCTTGGACAAGCCGGAGCGCTCGAAGTAGAGCGTGGCGATCTGCCGCTTGAGCGCGCGCACCGACCAACTTCCCCGGATGCATTCGATTTCGTAAAACGCTCGCTTGAGCGGGTCGGCGACGGCGATGAGTTGGGCAAGA
>JAJRTI010000302.1 GCA_024278415.1 Planctomycetota bacterium
AAACGTAAAGGGAGCGCGCGTGGCGCCCCGTGGGTCGTGGCGCTCCTCCGCTTACGTTTTATTCTTTACGTTTGACTCTTGAGGAAACCCGAACGATGCAAACCGAAGAAGCCGCACAAGCCGCCGGCGAACCCGGTGCATGGTCGCCCAAGATCGTGGCGTTCCTGTGCAACTGGTGTTCGTACGCCGGCGCGGACCTGGCCGGCACGAGCCGACTCGGCTACCCCGCCTACATCCGCGTGGTCAAGGTGCCCTGCACGGGCAAGGTCGATCCCCTGTTCGTGCTCAAGGCATTCGAACGCGGGGCCGATCTTGTCCTCGTGAGTGGCTGCCACCCCGGCGATTGCCACTACACCAGCGGCAACTACCACGCCCGGCGCAAGTTGCCCACCTTCCGCTCGCTGCTTGAGTTCATGGGCATCGACCCCCGACGCTTTCAGATGTCCTGGGTCTCCGCGGCCGAGGGCGGCAAGTGGTCCCAGGTCGTCGCCGACCTCTCGGCTCTCGCCGAGGAGCTGGGCCCGTTCGAATACTTCGAGAGGATCTCGGACAGCAGGAGCCGCGTGTAATGCAAGACCTGACCGAACAGATCCGGGCCAAGGCGAAGGAACTCCTGGCCGACGGGACCGTCGGCGTCGTGATCGGCTACGGCCCGACCGGCGACGACGGAGACATGACGGCCGTGTTCGCTCGCCAACCGGAGCACGCCGACCGGCTCGCACTCAACGACCGCTGCTTCCGCAACCTCACGCTGTACCTGAACAAGCCAGAGGTCAAGAGGCTCGGCAAGCCCGCGATCGTCGTCAAAGGCTGCGACTGGCGCGCGCTTAACGTGCTTATCCGGGAGAAGCGCTTCGCGCGTGAGGACGTGTACGTCATCGGCGTCAACTGCGACGGCGTTGGCGACCCTCGCCTGAGCAAGTGCGACTTCTGTCCGGTGCACAACCCACCCGACTGTGACGCCACACTTGGCGACGAAGTGGACGCCCCGGCCAAGGAGGGGCAGTTCCAAGAGGTTGATGACCTGGACGCCAAGTCGCCCGACGAGCGTTGGGAGTTCTGGCGTGACAAACTCCGCGACTGCATCCGCTGCTATGCCTGCCGGCAAGTGTGCCCGCTCTGCTACTGCCAGCGGTGCGTGGTGGAGAAGAACGTGCCCCAGTGGGTCGAGAGCAGCCCGCACCTGCGCGGGAACTTCTCGTGGAACGTCACGCGAGCGTTCCACCTGGCGGGCAGGTGCATTGGGTGCGGGGAATGTGAGCGTGTGTGCCCCATGGACATCCCGATTGGGCTCATTAACAAGAAACTGGCCAAGATCGTCAAAGAGAAGTTCGACTTCGTGTCCGGGATGAGCGCCGACGAGAAGGCGCCGTTCAGCACGTTCGATCTGGACGTGGACACGGACGAAGGCATCCTCTGACCACACACCCAAGGACCAAGCAATGCCGGAACCGAAACAGAAGCTCGTGGTCGACGAGGGCTGGCTCGAACCGTTCGTGGCCGGGCTGCGGAGCAAAGGAGTGCGCGTGCTCGCGCCGGTCGAACTCGATGGCGAAGTCGAGTTCCGAGAGATTGATTCCGCACAGCAGATGGCCCAAGCTTACATCAACACGCGCGTGCCGCTGAAGGAGATCCTCTTCCCGCGCTCGGAAGTCCTCCTGACCTACGACAAGGCGCCAGGCGAGGACGCCGACTTCCATGGCCTAAGCGCAGAACCGCAGCCAACGGTCGTCATGGGCGCGAGGCCCTGCGATCTCAGCGGCCTAGGCGTCCTCGATACGGTGTTCAACTGGGACTACAAAGACGCCACCTACAACCAGCGCCGCGCGAGCACCACGTTCGTCGGCTTTGCCTGCACGGAAGCCGATTCCCACTGCTTCTGCGATGCAGTCGGCGGAGGTGCAGACTCGAACGATGGCAGCGACGTGCTCGTACGGCCCCTCCAGAACGGCGGGGCCCTGCTCGACGTTATGAACGAGCGCGGCGAGGCAATAGCGGCGGCCATCGAGGGCGCTAAGCCAGCCACAGGGTCGGAGGATCTTGTGGCCCCTCCCGCCACGAAGGCCCCCTTCGATCCGGATAAAGTGAAGGCATGGATCGACTCGCACTTCGACGACTAGTTCTGGACGGACATGTCGCTCAAGTGTCTGGGCTGCGGCGCGTGCAGCTACCTGTGCCCCACCTGCCACTGTTTCGATATTGTGGACGAATCCGACTGGCGCACCGGCGAGCGCCGGCGCAACTGGGACTGCTGCTCCTTCGCCATGTTCACCCTCCACGCGTCCGGCCACAACCCCCGGCCCGAACAGCAATGCCGGTGTCGCAACCGGATCATGCACAAGTTCACTTACTTCGTCGAACGCTTCGGCCGGAAGGCCTGCGTGGGCTGTGGCCGGTGTACCCGTGTGTGTGGCGCCGGGCAGAACATCGTTAACGTCCTCACGGACATCACCAACATGGAGCCGCAGGGATCCATGAGCAGTAGTCAGTAGTCAGTGGTCAGTAATCGAGCAGTTAGCGGTAGCAGTTGCGTTGGCACTTACTGCTTACTGATGATTGCTTACTAAGGGTGCAGGTCTGAACGTACGTAGTAAACTGGGCGTTCATTCCCGTGGTGCGCCGGCGCAGAATGCACATGCGCCGAAGGCGCATCACAACATAGCCCAGTGCAAGCTCGTTCGGTCGCGCCAGCGGGCGAACGAGCGC
>JAJRTI010000303.1 GCA_024278415.1 Planctomycetota bacterium
GCGCTCGTTCGCCCGCTGGCGCGACCGAACGAGCTTGCACTGGGCTATGTTGTGATGCGCCTTCGGCGCATGTGCATTCTGCGCCGGCGCACCACGGGAATGAACGCCCAGTTTACTACGTACGTTCAGACCTGCACCCCTTTCTTTGTGGTTGGGCGCCAGTAGGCACCGCGAAACGGACAGGATTGACTCGCTCTGCCACTTCGCAATGCAATTGCGGTGCCACAATCGGAATGGCGGGTGGGGATGCGTAACCTACAGCGGCGCCAAGTTTTACGCGGCCTGGTCCGCCAGCCATCGGAGTGCCAACGGCCTGCCTTGCTGTTGCGCGTCTCCACACACGCGTCGCGTTTTGCATGGCGTCTGGGCGTGTTGGCCGCCAGAGCTTCCCGCTTTTCAATGACGTTGCGGCGAGCAGACCCTGGGTTGTCTGGGATCCTGATTCGACGTGGGCGGGCCTTACAACCCCAACCGCAACTCCGCGGCACTGAAGTCGGCCAGCGTCATGTCGTAAGACACGGACCGCGCGATCTCCTGATACCCGTCGCATTTGAGTTGCGAAAGAGCCGCCGTGTCTTGCGCGTCGATTCGCTCCTGCTCGACCTCCGAGCCGGACTGGCGCGTCAGGAAGATTGAACGGCTGCGCTCCTGGAAGCCCATCTTCTCGTACACGCGCCGAGCCGGCGCGTCGTGCTCCATGGTAGTGACGTTGAAGCGGGCCACCCCGCGGCCGCGCAGGTCGCAGAGCACGCGATGGATGAGCCGCGTGCCGATGCCGCGTCCCTGGAACGCCGGGTCGACCGCGTTGTTGCCGACCATGCCCGTGTCGCCCTTGTAGCCATAGGAGGCGAACCCGGCAACGCGGCCGTCCACCTCCGCAACGACGACGCAGTCCAGATGGTTGCGCAACTGGTGGACGACGCTGCCGGCCTTGTGCTCGACCCATGGCTTGCCGTGGATGATGCCGAAGCGGTCTTCGAGAAGCTTGGCCGCGCAGACGGGGCCAAACGCGAGCGCGACGATTTCGTAGATGCGATCGAGGTCGTGTTCTGTTGCAGGGCGGATGGTTGGCAACGGCGCCCTCCGTCGTCTTGGGAAAAGGAAGAAGGGAGGACAGGGTATCGGAGCGCTCTGGGCGGATCAAGTGCGGCGAAACGGACGAGGCGCCACATTCTTGTTGCGGCGGGTTGCTGCCCTTGACGTGATGCCCACAGAGAGCGTAATGTGGTGTGTTTGTGGGCTTGATCCGCCGCTCTTGAGCGCGGCGACCCAGTTCATGTGGCCGAGGCGCTTGCCGCCTCCTAGAAACAGCAAGGATTGGACGTGAACGTTTCCAACTATCTCAGTGACACCCGCGTCTTGCTCGACCTCCAGGGCGAGGACAAGGCCGCTGCACTGGACGAGATGCTGTCGGTCTTACGCGGCACAGCCGAGATCTCCGACTTTGACCGGTACGTAGCGGACGTGTGGCAGCGTGAGAAACTCGGCAGCACCGGCATCGGCGATGGCCTGGCGTTCCCGCACGCGCGGTCCGACGCGGTTGATCGGCTGGTGATTGTCTTTGGCCGGTCCAAGAAAGGCATTGCGTTTGATGCGGTCGACGGGAAGCCCGTGCATCTTATCTTCCTCATGGCCGCGCCGAACGCGGATCTCAGCACTTACCTGAAAGTGCTCGCGCGCGTGAGTCTCTTGCTGCGTAGAGAAGATGTGCGAGACGCGCTGATGAACGCAGAGAAGGCAGAGGAAGTGATCGAGATTCTTGGCCAGCCGGTTTCCTAAGAGGCCCGTCTGCTCGACCCCGGATGGCCTTCTGGTTTGGAGATAGGCTGTGGCCACACACATGTCATATTTCGTGCTGAGACGAGTCACCTACGCCGCCGTGCTGTTCGTTATTGGCGTCATCATCTGGTGGAAGCGCAAGCGCAAGTACCGGGATTTCTGGGCGAGCGAGGAAGAGGAGGAGGTGGACTTCGACTGGCAGCAGGGGGAAGACCAGGATAAGGCGGCCCCGGAAGGCTAGTGTCGCGCCCCGCAAGTTCGTATGCCTATCTGAGTCGGTGGGGCTGTGCTTGGAGACCCGCGTCGTCCGATTGGCCAAACGCACACCCACAACGCCACAGGGGGCGCAATTGTGCGCAAACCCCGAACGGGGTTTGACAACAGAGCCCAGGGTAGCCGCAGAATGCGGCTACCCTGGGTGCACTGTGCGCCGGATTGGGTAAACGAACTTGCGGGACGCGACACTAGCCCGCCAATGAAGTCGTCCGTTGCAGCAGGACGGCACTTTGTTGACGGGCTGCTAAGCTCGCCGCGATGGGTAGAGCGCGACGCTTGCGAACGAAACGCCGCACGTGCCCTCATCGTCGACCGCCTGCTCGTAGTGCAGCAGGCTCGCGGTGCTGAAATCGCAAGATGCGAGCAGCGTGTAGATTGGGGAGAGGCCGCACACGCGGCGCGCGTTGTCGTCCTGCATCACGTGGCGATAGAAGGCCGGCGCATCGAGCGCGGCGACGTGGCCGAGCATGTCGCGGTCGTTGGCTTCGACCTGTTCGAGGAAAGGCCCCGCGAGTTTCTGCGGATCGCCGAACTGTGGGCCTACGTGCGCGAGGTCCGCGCCGGCGATGACTGCGACCGGCTCGTCGCGCTCGGCCAGCAAGCCGCGGAGGGCATCGAAGAAAGCTTGGAGTGGCGGCGAGTCGGCGGGCGTCTCGTTGGGGCCGGTGAAGGACTCGAACGCCGAGCACAGCACGGGCACGATGCGCGCGGCCTCGCCAAAGAGATGCTGCAAGAAGAGCACCTGAAACTCGATGGAGTGCTCGGACTTGTGCACGTACTCGTCGTGGAACAGATCGAGGCCAGACGCACGCGCGAGTTGCTGGACCGCGGCTTCGTCGGTCTGCGCTACGCCGAGCGGTGTCTCGAACGGCTTGGTCGTGGCCACGAAGGGCGTGTCGGTGGGCGCGTGTGCGACACCGAGGACGACGAAGGTGCGCGCGTCGGTGTTCTTGAGCGCGGCATAAGCATGGCCATAGCCGACGGCCCCACGGGTGTAGTCGATATGCGGAGCGATTATCGCTCCAGGAACGGCCGCGGCCGCAGAGGGCCCGGCCTTGGCTAGGCAGTCGTCGAGCATCGTGCGGATCGCGTCGGGCGACTCCGGGTAGCCGCCTCCCGCGCTGCATGGCTGGCGCACCGGCGCGTCGCGGAACTCCGCGTGGATCTGCGCTCTGTGCTCGGCGAAGGCCTCCGAGTCCATGAAGTGGTAGCGGTCGAGTTCCGCCACGAGTTGCCGCAGGTCGTCGCTCACCAGCAACTCGCCGAAGCGGCGCATGTACTCGGCCTGAATGTCGAGGATGCTGTGCTGCCCGTCGCAGAGGGCGAGGATGAAGTACTGCCGCGGAGGCACGCAGCACGTCTCGGCCGCGTAGCCCATGGGATCGCGCAGCGCAATCATCTGCTGGCCTTGCACGGTGACGGGCATGGCTTCGAGCGGACGCAGTCTGGGGTAGTCGTCGGACACAGAATCACCTTGGACGAGGGGGTGGAAGGTCGAGAGAGCGTAGCAGCAGGCAGGCGAGGGCGCAACCGAGAATGCTCGGACGGAGGCGGTTGTAGTGAAGGCTTCCAACGAATTCAGAGAGGCAACGAACGGCAGATCACGCGGCGGACGGGGCATCTGGGTGCGGCGGTAAGAGGCGAGGCATCCCTCTGCTTCTCCATTCGTTGGGGTGCAGGTCTGAACGTACGTAGTAAACTGGGCGTTCATTCCCGTGGTACGCCGGCGCAGAATGCACATGCGCCGAAGGCGCATCACAACATAGCCCAGTGCAAGCTCGTTCGGTCGCGTCAGCGGGCGAACGAGCGCC
>JAJRTI010000304.1 GCA_024278415.1 Planctomycetota bacterium
AAGAAGATCCGCGTCTGGGGCTTCGTCACAGAGTACCGAGGCCAGCCGCAGATTGTGGTCACCCACCCGGTCCAGATCCAAGCCGAAGGCGCGACAACTGCCACGCCGGCCGCGCTCGCACCCACGAAGGTCCGCATCGCCACGTACAATGCCCACAACCTCTTCGACGGGCTCGACGATCCATACGTGGCCGACGAGGGCCGGAACGGCAAGCCACTCGCGACGCCCAAACAGGATCTTGCCGCATTGGTCAAAGTCATCCGCACCGAACTGAAGGCCGACATCCTCGGCCTCCAAGAGGTCGAAAACCGCGGGCTGCTTCAGAAGATTGTCGATGAATCCCTGCCTGGCATGGGGTACAAACACGTCGTGTTGGTTGAAGGCAACGACAGCCGGCGCACGGGCCGCGGCATCGACGTGGCCTTGCTCAGCCGTTTCCCAGTGGGTGCGGTCACGAGCTTTCAGTACTTGACGTTCCGCGACGCGATGGGGGTGCCGCGCCGCTTTGCGCGCGATGCGCTTCGGGTCGAGGTGTTCCCTCGCCCTGACTTCAAGCTGGTCGTCTACGTCCTCCATCTCAAGAGCCGCCACGGCGGCATGGCCTCCCAACTTTGGCGCAACGCAGAGGCCAAGCAAGTCAGACAGCTCGTCGACGCCGATCTTGCCCGACAGGAGCGCGTCGTGGTCATGGGCGACTTCAACGACGACCGGTCCTCTGACACGCCCAAGACCCTCCTCGGAGCCGGCCCAACGCGGCTGGAGCCTGCGCCCGCCAAGTCGGCAAGCGGCGCCGACAGCACGAGCTTCTCCCATGGCTACCCCCCTATCCGCTTCGACTACCTGCTGCTCTCACGGGGCCTCACACAGCGCCTGCGCCCGGGCACGGCGCAGGTGCTCGACACCGCGACCGCACGGACCGCGTCTGACCATCGGCCCGTGGTGGCCGAGATCGCGCTCGACAGACCGTAGCACAGCCCAACGACGACACGCAGGCAAGGGAATCGGTTCACGAAGGGCGCGAAGCAGAACGACGACGTCGCCGCGCTGACGCTGGAATTCCATTGAGGCGCTAGGCTGGGCAGGCGGGCGGCGCTACGCTTAGGCCCCGTGATTTCTTAGAATGGGACGAGTCCAGTATGCAAGATGTGGGAGCCGAGTCTCGTGAGCCAACCGAAGGCCACTGTCCTGTTTGCCAATCATACGGGCCAAATCTCCGGGGCTGAGCAGAGCTTGCTGGTGCTGCTGCGCTCGCTCGTGGGATCGCCCTACCAAGCCCTTTGCGCGGCTCCCGAGGACGGCCCGCTGCCAGCCGCTCTCCGCGGCGCCGGCTGCACGCACGCGGGGGTCCCCTTCCGCAGGCTGCACAAGACGTGGAACCCGGTCGCCCTCGCCGCCGCGGCATTGTCGCAAGCCAAGCTCGCTCGCTCGCTGGCCGGGCTCGCACGGGATTCTGGGGCCGCGCTGATCCACGCCAATAGCACCACCGCACACCTCGCCTGCGGCCCGGCCGCGAAGAAACTCGGCCTCCCCGCCATCTGGCACGTGCGAGACATGGTCGGCTTGGGCCTCCTTGGCAAACGCCTTGCGGCCACGGCTGACAAGGTCATCGCAATCTCGCATGCCGTCGCCGTACACCTGCGCGGTGCGGCGCCAGACGACAAGATCGTCGTCATTCACAACGCTATCGACGCCGGCGCGTATGCGAACCGTGCAACGCATGGCGCGGTCCGCGCGGAACTCGGCATCGACGCGGCCACCCCGCTGGCCGTCATGGTGGGCCAGCTTGTCCCCTGGAAGAACCACCGCACGTTCCTCGACGCCATCGCGCTCGCGGCTCGGAGTGTTCCCAGCCTGCGCGGGCTCGTCGTGGGCAGCGACATGTTTGGCGACCACGCCGACTACGTCGCGGCGCTGAGCGCCTCAGCCCCCGCGAACGTAACGTTTCTGGGCCAACGCGACGACGTCCCCTCCATCCTGGCCGACGCCGACTTCCTCGTTGTGCCGTCCGATCGTGAGCCTTTCGGCCGCGTCGCGTTGGAGGCCATGGCCTTGAGCAAGCCGGTCGTGGCAAGCGCGACTGGCGGCCTCCCGGAGATCGTGAGCCACGGGATCACGGGCAGGCTCTGCCCCACAAACGATGCGCAGGCCTTCGCCGACGCGATCACGGAACTGCTGTCCGACCGCGACCTTGCGCAGTCCATGGGCAAGGCAGGCCGCGCGCGTGTCGCCGACGCGTTCAGCGTGGACCGCATGCGCGAGCAGGTGCTTGCCGTGTATGAGGAGCTGCTCGATGCGCATCGCGATTAACGCCATGCTCCTCGGCGGCCATAAGAGCGGCGTCGAGTTATGGATTCGGCACGCGGTCCGGGCCGTGTCCCAAGCCGATGATCGAAACCAATACGTCATCTACATGCGCGACGATGCGGAGCCGCTGGAGTTCCGCGCCGGCTGGGCGGTGGATGTCGTTCGGCAGCCGCGGCGTTCGCGGCTGGGCCGAATCGTCTGGGAGCAGTTCGTCTTGCCGAGGCGCTTGTCCGAGGACCGCATCGACGTGCTCCACGCGCCTGGCTACGTCATGCCCTTGCGCACGATCACGCCCACGGTCCTCACTGTGCACGATGTCATCGCTCTCAAGTTCCCCCACCTCGCCAGCCGCGCGAACGCGCTCCACTACCGATTTGTCCTGCCACGTTCGCTACGCAAGGCCGCGGTCATCATCGCTTCTTCGGACACGACGAAACGCGACATTCTCGATTGTGTCGATGTGCCGGAGCCCAAGGTCCGCGTGGTGCAGCCGGGTATCGACCCCATCTACTTCCGCCAGCCCACGGAGGAGCAGATGGCGCGCGTCAAGGCTCAGTACGACCTGCCGGAGCGCTTCGTGCTATTCGTCGGCAACTTGGAGCCCAAGAAGAACCTCCCCTTGCTGTTTCGGGCCATGGCCCGGCTCAAGCAGGCGGGCGGCCCCCACGCGGCGCTCGTGGTCGTGGGGGGCAAGACCTGGCGCCGGCGATCAGCCCTGGCTGGCCGCGACGCGCTCATCGCCGGCCGGGACGTCCGGTTCCTTGGCCATGTTCCTCGCGAACACATGCCCGCGTTGTACGCGTTGGCCGCGGTGTTCGCGTTTCCGTCACTATACGAGGGGTTTGGCTTCCCCCCGCTGGAGGCCATGGCCTGCGGTGCGCCCGTCGTGGCTTCAGACGCGCCCGCACTCAGCGAGACCCTGGCCGGCGCGGCCGTGCAAGTGCCCGCCGAGGACGCGGCCGCGCTCGCAGAGGCGATCGCGGCCGTCTTAAGCGACTCGGCCCAGCACCGTGAGCTTGCCGCGGCCGGCCGTGCGCGAGCCGCGCAATTCACGTGGCAAGCCGCAGCCACGGGAATCCTGGCCGCGTACGAGCAGGCCGCAACCCAGGGTTAGCCGGAGTCCGCGCCCGCGGCAGCCTTCATCCGCTTCCGGATTACCTGCAACTTCCTGAGCGCGTCCCGGAACACAGCTTCCGGCGGGCTCAGATTCAGCAACCTCAAACACTGCGGGTACTCCGCGAGCCCCGACACGAGTTGGCGTTCGCCACGGGCCGGCAGCCGCTTGCGCAGATAGGCGAACGCGAGACTGAGCCGGCCCTTGGGCAAGCGCGGCGATGTCACCACGATCTCGCGCCACACACGCACGTCGTTGCGCCACAGGAAATGGCGCTGGATCGACAGCGCCGACATCACGCACGCGGCCCCGACCACCAGCGCGATCCGTAAGCGGCTGCGTCCCGCCTTGGCAACCACGAAACCCAGGCAGAGCGCCAGGCCCGCGGACGCGGCAAACACGCGGTGCTCCGCCACGGGGCGGTCTCGCACGAGCACGAGCGACACGAGCGCGAGCGGCGCGAGCGTGAGCGCGGCCGCGTACGCACGCCCCCCCCGCCTGAGCGAGGCCAACGCAATCGCCACAACCGCGGCCAGAGCCAACACCTGCCATGCACTCGCGCCCACGCCGCACGCCGCGTCAATGCACGTCCTCGCCGGCACGGCCAAGATGTGCGCATACCGGGCCGCCAGCTCCAGCACGATCCCGGGGCTCGTGACGAGGGCAAGCGTTGGCGTGTTGGGCCGGCTCGTATCGCTCAACACATAGGCCTGAAGCACCAGCGCTCCGCCAGCGACCCCAGCCACCAGCACGGCGGTCCGCAGCCCCGCCCACCCCTCGCCGCGTTGGGCCAGCAGGCCAGCGGCGAGCGCGACACCGGCGTACGCCACGGCCGTCTCCATGCTCCCCATGGCCGCGGCCATGCAAAGCATCGCGGCACAGGCCCAACCCTCGCCGCCGCGTCGACACGCCAACAGGCACGTCAACCCAAACAAGGCGGACAACAATTCCCCCCGGTTCTTGAGCCAGCCCAGCGCCTCTGAATGCGCCGCGTGGAAGCCGAACCAAAGCACCGCCGCGAAGGCCGCACTTCGGCCCAATCCAAGCCCACGCGCAAGCGCCCAGAGTACCGCAACGACCGCTAAGTACACCACAAGTGAAGTCGCATGCCACCCCACGAGCCACTCTCCCCAAGCCGCCCGGTCCATGGCGAAGCTCAGCTCCCGCACCGGCCGAAACGTCGCCAGCTTCAAAGGCCGTTGGGCCGGATTGAAGACCGCACCCCACGTGCCGACCGACCCCAGCAACGGGCGCCGCACGAAGATATCCCGGTCATCAAGCAACGAACCGCGGTGCAACGTGTTGAGCGACCCCAGGCCCACTACGATCAATGCAAGCAAGAGGGGACGATGCGCTCTCATAAGGCCTGGCTTCTTACACCCACAAGGCTGAAACATTTTTGCGTTTTGGTCTTTGGTACTTGTTCGCGCTTCACCCAGGCCGCCGCACGGCATGTCCGTGCGGAGCCATGATTGAAAGCCAGACGGGGCCAAAAGGCGTTGATCTGGCTTTCAATCGTCGCACCGCAGGGACATGCCCTGCGGAGGCGTTCGCTGAGTCGGCGCAGCCCACCCCGCCCCACCAGGGAAGGGTTTAGCGCCTCAACGCTGATTTCCCGGTAGATCAAAACGACAACAGGCACTGCCAGACGTACGTGTTCGCGAACGCGTCGGTCGACTCCCACGCGGTCTTGACGATCTCTTCGTCGCCGGTGAGCGGAGGCAAATCTCGTTTGTGCTCCTCCCAAGGCGTGCACACGCCGGGCGCGATGTTGGGCGCGGGACAGTTCGCCATGCCGTAGCCTTCGCCGCCGGCCTCGCGGGGATCGGGCCCGGCCTCGCAGGGCTTGGTGAGCGACGATGCTCCGTCCGAGTATGCGCCGTGCTCGCGGGTAAACTCGGTGAGCGCCTGCATATTCTCAACCTTCGCGTCGTTCTGCATGATCGCGCTCGCGTCCATGATGTACCCGCCGTCCTGCGCGACGCCGTCGATGACCTTCTTGCAGTGCTCCCGCACCTGGTCGGGCGTGCCGTAGGAGAGCAGGAAGTTCGGGATGCCGCCGCTGATGCAGAACTTGTCGCCCAGCTTTTCGTGCACCTTGAAGATGTCGCCTTGATCCACGTGATACACGATGCTGCGGTCGGGCAGCTCCGCGAAGCTGTCGAGGTGCGCGTCCCAATTGCCTTCCGCGTAGAACAGGGTCTGGTGGCCGTTGGCCCACAGCTCCTGGATGATCGGCTTCACCGTGGGCCAGTAGTGCGAGTGGAACTGCTTCATGTTCACGAACGGCACGCAACCGCGGTGCATCCAGTAGCCGATGGGCACGTTGCAGTCGGGATCAGCCGTGCCCAGCGCGACGTTGTAGAGATGCGGCATGAGCGCCTCGCAGGCCTCCAGCACCTTGTCGGGCTGCGTCTGCATGTCCATGGTCAGGCCGATGTACCCGCGCAGCTTGTCCGCGATGATATCGAAGGGCGCCTTGAAGATGCCGGCGATCGCAGACACCGTGCCCGATTCCGTGCGCAGACGCTCGACCTGCGGACCGAAGGCCGTGAAGTATTGCATCATGGCCATGCCGCCGCGCACGAACGACAGGTTGTTCCGGTAGGTCGAGGGCTCCCCAATAGGCACGACGTCGTTGGCCGTGCGCGGGAGCCACACGTTGTAGAGGAAGCCGGTGGGGTCGTCGATGAGCGCGTCGTACTCATCGGCCTTCATGAACGCCGCGTCCTCGCTCGGCTCGCGGTATTGGAAGCCCACGTCCGGCCCGATATGGATGCCGGGCACGCCATAGTATTTGGTCGTGATCGCCTCGGTGAGTCCGGTCCACACGTAGACCATGTTCGCCACGACCGCGTCCCAATCGAAGTCGGCCGCGCACTTGCACGCGGCGTCGAACGCCTTCTGGTAGTCGTGCGTGACCTCTTGGCAAGTGTAGCCGGCATAGGTTGCAACGAACTCGGCCACGAACGGCCGAATCGGGATCATGTCCGGCTTGTCGTTGCGCAGCGCGGTCACGTAGCGCGCGAGGCGCTGCTGGTAGAGTTGCTCCATGTCTTGAGGCATCTTTGGACTCCTTGGGTGAGGCGCGACCAGCGAGTCGCTGTATTGGGCAAGAGGATACCCCAAGGTTGGAAGCATGACAAGCTTTCTGGGCGCGATGCGAAACTTGACTCGATCGTGGCCGTGATGATAATGAGGCAATTGTGAGTCGCGTCGCCACGTGCCTCGTCCGAAGTTGGCCAAACCGCCAGGAACCAAACCGAAGATGATCCGCAATGTGCTGATCGAGAACTACAAGAGTCTGGCGCAGGTTGAGCGTCTCGCTGACACCGCTGACCGTTCTGCTCGGCCGCAATGGATCCGGCAAGAGTAACTTTGTTGACGCTCTGGCGTTCGTGCAGGAATGCTTGTCGGACTCCATTAAGCTTGTCTGGGCAGTAGCGGTCCCTCAGCAGTAGCCGCAAGCCCTGAAAGGGCGTGACATCTTGTGGCCCACGCGCTGGGTTCTCCATGTCTCGCCCCTTCAGGGTTTGCGGAGTGAGGTTGTCGACGTTTTCCCGGGGCTGCGCCCCGGGCTGGTATGTCACGCCCCGTTGGGGCGAGTGGCCGCTTGCGCCAACGCCAATTGACAACTGCCATCCCATGCCCTACCGCGCGGCCA